>NZ_JAJFZH010000019.1:0-100035 GCF_020733145.1 Chryseobacterium sp. X308 | reverse complement strand
GTCAAAAGTGTATAAGAGACAGAAATTTATGAATCGTAAATATTTGATTTTTAATTAATTAATTCCATGTTTGAAAATGTTAAAAAATGTTAAAAAATAATAAAAAAGTTAATTTTCATGTGTGAATTAAAATTAAAATTAGAAGTCTATTTATTTTGTAGACTTTTTATTTATTTTATAGCTGTATTTTCATGATAATAAGGATAAGGAGCTTCATCCTGCTATCCGCTCATACTCCTCGCACCTGGCTGAATCCACTTTCTGCTGCGGGGTAACCGCTGCTATCAGGGCTAAGGACGGTTTGAATTATAAGTGATGAATGATCAATTATCAAGCATCAATTATGAATCATCATATAAAATTATCCCAAACCTCTGTGTCAATCCGTTAGATCTGCGGTGATAACAAAAAAAGAAGCCCATCTTTCGATAGACTTCTTATGAAAACAAGATTAAAATATGGATTTACTCTTTCTTAATATCCGGAACTGCCAACGGAGCCTGATCCCAACCACCGCCAAGCGCTCTGTAAACAGCAACACTCGCTTTAAGTTGGTTCACTTTCTTTTCTACAAGCTCAAATTTGGATTCCAGAGCATCCCTTTGGGTTAGTAAAACTTCCATGTAATCAGCACGGGCATATTTGAACAGGTCGTTGGAAATATCTATAGACTTTGTTAAAGCATTCACTTCCTTCGTTTTGATATTCACACTGCTTTCCAGATTATGAATTTTAGACAACTGGTTTGCTACCTCAATATAAGCTCCCAAAACAGTCTGCTCATAATGATACACTGCCTGAATCTGTTTCGCATTGGCATTATAATAGGCGGCCTTAATCGCCCTTCTGTTAATCAGCGGAGCCGTAAGTTCTCCTGCAAGAGAAAACAGAAACGACTGAGGCTTGATGATATACAGTGGATTAAAAGCCTGTAATCCGACTCCTGCAGAAAGATCAAGAGAAGGGTAGAACCTTGCTTTGGCCACTTTAATGTCAAGCTTGGCAGCGGCCAGTTCATATTCAGCCTGCTTGATATCCGGACGGTTTTCCAAAAGTTCAGAAGGAATTCCTCCATACACCGCTTGCGGAACAATAGAATCAAAAGAATTCTGACTTCTTTCCACGGGTTGTGGAAATCTTCCCACCAGATAATTGATCCTGTTCTCCGTTTCAACTATCTTCTGCTGGATGTCATACTGCATTCCTTGGGTTTTCAGAACCTGGGCTTCAAATCTCTGTACTGCCAGTTCATTGGATCGCGCATTCTTTTTTAACTCTTTGATAATATCCAGCGCATCATTCTGAATTTTAATATTCTGATTCAAAATAACCAGCTCATTATCCAGTGCCAGCAGCTCATAATAAGAATCTGCAATCTCAGAAATAAGATGAGTCGTCATGAAATTCTTTCCTTCAATACTGGCAAGATATCGCTGTACCTGTGCTTTTGTTGCATTATGCAGCTTTCCCCAGATATCCGTTTCCCATTGTGCCTGGGCACCAACACCAAAATCAAATAAAGGTTCCGGCATTTCTCTGCCGGGCTCTATTTCAGTATTGGCTTCCATGGCTCCGATATTGGTGTAACGGCTTACCTTGTCCACGCCAGCTCCGGCTTTTAAACCTACAGAAGGAAGATATTCACCTTTTCTGGCTTTGATTTCATTTTTAGACATTTCAATTTCCTGAAGGACAATATTCAGCTCCTGATTATTCTGAAGGGCCTGGGTAATCAGTTCCTGAAGATGCGGATCACTGAAATATTCATTCCATTTCATTTTTCCGGTATTGATGGTGTCATTTTCTGCTGAACCATATTTTTCAGGAACAGTTTTGTTCTCAGTACGTTGTGCTATTTCTATAGGTTTACAGGCAGTAAGACTTAATAAGAAGACTGCCAGACCTGCATATTGATATATTTTTCTTTTATTCATAATGGATCATGTCTTCGCTTAATGGAGATTCATCTTCGTCTTTAATCATTTTTTTACCATCAGACCACTTGGCAAATATGTAGTAGAGCCCGGGAATTACTATCACTCCGAATAAAGTTCCGATCAGCATTCCTCCCAGTGAAGATGCCCCAATGGTATGGTTTCCGATCGCTCCCGCACCTCTTGCAAAAACAAGCGGAACCAATCCTGCAATAAAGGCAAAAGAGGTCATCAGAATCGGTCTGAAACGGGCTTTGGAACCTTCTACAGCGGCTTCGAGAATAGAATCTCCTGCCTGACGTCTTTTCACGGCAAATTCTACAATAAGTACTGCGTTTTTACCCAGTAATCCGATAATCATGATCAATCCTACCTGCGCGTAGATGTCATTTTCCAGTCCCATCGCTTTTAATAACAGGAAAGACCCGAAAACTCCCACCGGTAAAGAGCAAAGTACCGCAAACGGAATAAGGAAACTTTCATATTGTGCCGCCAGAACCAGATACACAAATACCAAAACAACAAGGAATACATAGATCGCTTCATTACCACGTTGCGCCTCATCATAAGACAATCCTTCCCATGCCACTTTGTATCCGTGAGGAAGTGTTTTAGCTGCCGTTTCGTTGATAGCCTGAATAGCATCTGCCGTTGTATAGCCTGCAGCCGGAAGTCCGCGGATTGCCGCAGAATTGTACATGTTGTAACGGGTAATCTCGTTTGGTCCCTGTGTCTTTTTCATGGTCATAAATGCTGAATAAGGCACCATTTCATCACGGTCATTTTTCACATACAGATTCATAATATCCGTAGGAAGCCTTCTGAATTCCGGAGACGACTGCACATACACTTTGAAGAACTGTCCGAAACGGATAAAGCCCTGTTCATACGTACTACCGATCAGAATGTTGAGGTTGTCCATCGCTTTTCCGATAGAAACTCCTTTCTGCATCGCTGCATTATTATCAAAAACCAGCTCATACTGAGGATAATTAGCCGCAAAAAAGGTGAAGACTCCTGAAAGCTCCTTACGTTTTTTAAGCTGCGCGATGAAATCTTTATTGGCTTTATCAAATTCCTGGTAATCAGTCGTTCTGTTCAGGTCAAGAAGTCTCATAGAGAAACCTCCCGAAGATCCGAATCCCGGTACAGCCGGTGGTTCAAAGAATTCAATGGTCGCTCCGAGATCTTTTGATTTTTCTTCCAGCTCTTCCATAATTTCTTTTACAGAATGATCACGGTCGTTCCAGCTTTTAAGGTTGATCAGACAGGTTCCTGCATTCGATCCACGGCCTTCCGTCATGATTTCATATCCTGCCAGGGATGATACAGATTCCACACCGTTTACTCCCATACAGATTTTCTGCAATGTTCTGGAAACCTTAT
This sequence comes from Chryseobacterium sp. X308, assembly GCF_020733145.1. Classification (NCBI taxonomy): domain Bacteria; kingdom Pseudomonadati; phylum Bacteroidota; class Flavobacteriia; order Flavobacteriales; family Weeksellaceae; genus Chryseobacterium; species Chryseobacterium sp. X308. The sequence continues at coordinate 96,715 of NZ_JAJFZH010000019.1, read as the reverse complement.
TCGTCTGCTCCAAAGTAGAACCCGGAGGAGTCTGGATGATGGCATAGATAGTTCCCTGGTCTTCATTCGGGATAAACCCGCCCGGAAGAACCTTATTGATCATCACAATTCCGGCACAGAATGCGATCAGAATTCCCCACGTTACTACTTTTCGGCTTACGATTTTTCTAAGGAATGAAGCATATTTTCCGGTTACTTTATCAAAACCGCTATTGAATGAGTCTAAAGCTTTGGTGAAAATATTGGCTTTTTTAGGCTTTCCATGGTGGTTTTTCAATAACATTGCGGCCAAAACAGGAGTCAGCGTAAGGGCTACTACCGCTGAAATCACAATAGAACTCGCCATAGTAATCGAAAACTGACGGTAGAAAGTTCCCACCGGACCCGTCATAAATGAAATAGGAATGAATACAGCTACCATCACGGCTGTAATGGCAATAATAGCACCCGCAATTTCACCCATCACTTCTTTTACTGCTTTATAAGGCGAAATATTACTGTCTTCCATTTTGGCGTGAACAGCCTCAATGACAACAATCGCGTTATCAACCACAATACCGATCGCCAGTACCAAAGCAAAAAGGGTAACAAGGTTGATGGTTAACCCAAAGAACTGAATGACAAAGAAAGTTCCGATCAAAGAAACCGGTACGGCAATAATAGGAATCAGCGTAGAACGCCAGTCGCCAAGGAAAATGAAAACTACAATGGCCACCAGAATAAATGCATCTCTTAAGGTATGTATCACCTGTTCAATAGAAGCATCAAGGAACTGGGATACGTCATAACTGATTTTATAATCAACTCCCGGAGGAAAGTTTCCTTTCATTTCTGCCAGTTTCGCTTTCACATCTCTGATCACGTCATTGGCATTACTTCCGTAGTTTTGTTTCAATACAATGGAAGCAGAAGGATGCCCGTCAAGATTGGAATAAATATCAAAGAATTCACTTCCAAGCTCTACCTTGGCAATATCTTTCAGTTTCACATTTTCTCCTTCGGCATTGGAACGCACGATAATATTTTCATATTCTTCCGGTTTGTTGTATTGCCCTTTATAAGTCAGTACATATTCCAGTGACTGTGCTGCGATACCGGAGCTTTGCCCGATTCTTCCCGGGCGTCCGATGATACTCTGTTCGCCGATAGCTTTCATCACCTCATCTACTGAGATGTCATAAGCACGCATACGGTCAGGGTTCAGCCAGATACGCATGGCATATCTTCGGCTTCCCAGGATCTGAGATTTTGCAATCCCGTGGATACGGTTAATTTCCGGGATGATATTCACCATAGAGTAGTTGTACAGGAATTTTTCATCCATACTTTTATTCGTACTGTAAAGGTTTACGTACATCAGCATACTCGGCTGAATCGGGTTGACAACAACTCCTTCTTTCTGTACCAGTTCCGGTAATAAAGGCATTACCTGGTCCACTCTGGTTTTTACCAGAACGACTGCCTCATTCGGATCGGTTCCGGGATCGAAGACAACGTTCACAGTGGCTTCTCCTGCACTGGTAGCATCGGTGGTAATGTAACGCATTCCCTGAACTCCATTGATGGCATTTTCAATCGTAATCAAAGATGATTTTACCAATACATCTGCACTCGCGCCGGGATAGGCAATAGAAACGGCTACTGTGGTAGGGGCAATTTTTGGAAACTGTTCCGTAGGAAGCTGCTTCATGGCGATACCTCCCATAAACAGGATCACAACCGATATCACAATGGCGAAAACCGGTCGGTGTATTACTTTTTTAAACATAATGCTGCTTTTGGGTTACTCGGCGTACAGATCCAGGTTCGACATTACTTTTTCAGGCTTTTGGTATTTTGAGCTGATCTTCTGGTTTTCCTGAACCATTCTAAGCCCTTCCAAAAGGATTCTGTCATCCTTTCCAAGCCCTGAAGCGACGACGTAAATATGCGGTAATTCAGCAGCAACTTTTATTTCTCTTGCATGTACCTTACCATCTTTACCGATCACATAGACATATTTCTTTTCCAGCTCTTCGAAAGTCGCTTTCTGTGGAATCATCATTGCATTGGCATAAGGTGAGGTGATAACGATGTTTCCGGTTTCTCCGTATCTCAACAGTCCTTTCGGGTTCGGAAAAGTGGCTCTGTAAGCGATATTTCCTGTTTCATTATCAAAATCAGACTCTATGGTTTGTACGATACCGTCTTGTGTAAACTCTTTGCCATTGGCCATTCTTAAACGTACATGCATTGGAGTATTATCCTTTTTGGCATCCATCTGATTAAGATATTCAGCTTCCGGTACATTGAAATATACCCACATTTTGCTGTTGTCGGAAAGCTCAGTTACAAGCTCGCCTTCATCTACAAGACTTCCTTTACGTACGTGTAGTTTTCCTACAATTCCATTGAAAGGAGCACGGATTTCGGTAAATTTTAAATGGGTATTCATTGAAGCAAGTTCGGCCTGGGCTTTTTCATACCTTGCTTTAGCCATAGCCATTTCCTGAGGGGCAACAATGTTTTTGTCAGAAAGGTTTTTGGTATTCTGATATTCGATTTGTGCGTATTTGGTTTCAGCTTTGGCACGGTTTACATCAGATTCATAAAGATTAGGCATGATTTTGAACAGCAGCTGCCCTTTCTGTACAAACTGTCCTTCATCTACATAAATAGACTGGATGTATCCTTTTTCCTGGGCTCGAAGCTCAATATGATTAATAGAACGGATTTGTGCAACATAATCTTTGTTCACCAAAGTATCTTTAATAAGCGGGCTTGTTACGTTGAATGACGCTGCTTCTGTTTTTTCCTTTTTTTCAGATTGACAGCTTACAAACAAGAGAATAAGGCACAAGTTGATATACATGAGACTTTTCTTGACCATGATAATATATTGTTTTATAATAATTTATAATTGAAAAAATAGAGTGATCGGCTTTCACAATAAAGTATGAAAGCGGATAAGGTTTTCGAAAAAATTAGTATAAAATCACAGTCGGATGACCCTGTACTGGAGGTACAGATCATCATGTAAGGTCTTTAAAAGTTCTGATTGGGCAAGTGAAACAGCGATTTGTCTGTTGTGAAATGTAGTAACGAAACCTGAAATCAGATGCCAGAAACCATCTTTGAAAAGAGCAAGAAGCTCGGTAGAACCAGAGGTCTCTACGTTGTCGTCATTTTCATTGTCGTTTTCAGAAAGATTAGCTCTGATTTTGTTGTACAGGGGATGGCTGACATTGTAAGTATCATGAGCTTCATTATTTTTAAGAAATGCAAAAGAGTCTTTGAAACTCTTTTTTTCGTGAACAAGAAGATCAGTGGTAAAATGAAGATCGGAAGAGATATCCGTTGAAATATACTGCTGAATTTGCCCGTAATACCATCCTAAAACGGTAAGCATCGCAAATAACAAGCTGTACAAATATTGATAAAATCTTTTCCGCATCCCAGAGACAAAGGTAATTAAACTTAAAAATAGGTGCAACGGCTAAAGATTAAAAAAGTGTTAAAAATTAGGCTGTTTCATTGAAAAAATAAGTAAAATTGTGTACGAACTAAGTTTTGAGCATCCATAATCCTTCACCAAACTGTTTAAAAATAACACCAGTCTTTCTCCTCTGCATTTCAGAACTTCTTTCCCGTAAAGGATGATAAATAATGTTTGATCAATATAAGTCTGTAGCATTGATGTTACATACTTTTTTATTCCATTATAATGACTTGGAGGTTTTAAAAATTTAATATTATTTTTGAATTAGCTTTATTTTGCACAATTTTTGCTGTAAAAAGCTACTTTTAACGGTTAAAGCATAGCCGATAGTACAAAAAACTCCTCCAATATTTATTATGATGAAAAAATACCTTATTTATATATCACTTTTTGGAGCACCCTTACTTTGGGGCCAGGGTAAAGTGACTGAAAAATCTATATACCAACAGAATCTGGCGTTATCAGAGACAGAAAATGCATTAGTGGCATTTGATGCTGATATAAAATTGTCTGATGAAGAAATCGCTTTGGATAAAAAACTATTCCAGATTCGTAAACAGTTTCTCAGTGATTCGGAAGCAAAGAAAATATCTTTATATAACAGCTCTTTTAATGAATTAAAACCATTAATAGAAAGCAGCAAGCTGTTTGAAATTCTTCAGGCAATGCCGAAAGGAGGTTTGCTGCATACCCATAGCGGTGGAATAACAGACGTAAAATGGATTATTTCAACGGCCAGAAAATACCAGGAATGCTATGTTTACGATCAGAAAGATAATGATCAGTACATTTTCGGACAGCTGGCTTTTTTTGAAAAAGGAAAAGTTCCGGACGGATTTGTAAGTCTTGATAAAAAGCTTACTTCAAACCCCGGTTTTGAAAAAGAACTGCAGGATCTTCTTACATTGAGACGAGACAACCTTTGCTCTTACACAGATTATTGGATTGAATTTGAAAAACGTTTTAAACGTATTAACCTGTTGCTTCCATACCGTCCTTTCTTTAAAGAATATTATCTGAAAGGATTTCAGGATTTGATAAAAGACAAAGTTCAGCACGTAGAAATCAGATATATCTTTGATGAGCTTTACGATTTTAAGCAGGGAAAATATCCTTTGAAAACTTCTGTTACAGATCTGCAGGACATTCTTAAAACAGTACACCAATCAGATCCGCAGTTCACCCTGAAACTGATTTATTCAAGTTTTAAATTCCTGGATAATGAAAGCATCGGGAAACAACTGGAAACAGCATTTGAAATGAAGAAAGAATTTCCGGATATGATCTCAGGTTTTGACCTTGTAGCGGATGAAGCAGCAGGTCATCATATCAGTTTTTTTGAAAAAAGCTGGGCAAAAATGAATGAACTTAGTGCAAAGTATAAGGTAGAGCTGCCTCTTTTCCTTCATGCCGGAGAAAGCAATTCTATGTTGAATACAAATGTTCTGGATGTAGCACCTCTCAATAATAAAAGAATCGGTCACGGACTGAATCTCATCTATTTTCCAAAAACCATGGAGCAGATCAGAAAACAAAACAAGCTGGTTGAGGTAAGCCCGATCAGTAATCAGATCTTAGGATATGTAAGTGATCTGAGAAATCATCCGGCAAGAGTTTTATTAAGTAACGGAGTACAGTGTTCCATCAGTAGTGATGACCCTTCTGTCTATGGATATACCGGTCTCAGCTATGATTTCTGGGTAACACAGGTGTATTGGGAGCTGGATGTGAAAGCCCTGAAAAAACTGGTTTTCAATTCCATTAATTATTCTTCTATGAATGATGGTGAAAAAAAGAAAGCAATAACTTATTTGAACCAGCAGTGGAATGATTTTGTTCAGAAAACAAATCAGAAATTAAATTAATAGGATTCTTTCCTGTAAAAATAAATCGCATTATTGACCTTCAATAATGCGATTTATCCTTTTAACAGACACGTCTGTTACTTTTTAAACTTTGCTCTGGACAATTCTTTTTTTACAGATGTACTCAACTTTGACGGACTTACTTTAGTCAGAACCAAAGATTCACAGCCATTGAAAACAGCAAAACGTTTTACGGTTTCTACGAAAGGTTTTAGCCATAACCCTATGTCTACAGTATTGTTTTCAATATGCAGATGAATAAGCTCCAGTTTTTTTTCCTTTCTGTGCGCTTTACAGTCAACCCTTCCGATAAACTGATCCCCAAACAGGATGGGCAGACAGAAATAGCCGTATTGTCTTTTTTCTTTTGGAGTATAGCATTCCAGGCGGAAATTAAAATCAAAGATCTGTTTGATTCTGTCCCGATGGATAATAGCGTTATCAAACGGAGACAAAAGCCAGATATTGGAATCTCCGGGATCAAATGTCTTTTCAAGAACATGGTTCAGCATAAAGACAGAAGATAATCCTTCTGTTTTCACCTGAGATATCAATCCTTCTTCAAGCATTGTCTGCAAGACCTTATTGACATCTTTCTTTACATCATTTCCCTTCCGAAGATGAGTGATCTGCTTTAATGTAGTAAATCCATAAGCTCTCAGATTGGTTTTTACCAGATATTCTGCAAACTCAAGTGGAGTAGGTTCTGTAGTATCAATAGAAGAAGGTAAAACCCTCTCGGTGAGATCATATGTTTTCTGCATTCCCGCACGTCCGCTTATCATCAGGTCTCCCTGCATGAAAAGTCTTTCAAGAGCCAGCTTGGCAGGTTTCCAGTTCCACCAGCTTCCTGTCTTATGGCTTTCATTTTCAAAATCTCTCGCTCTTTTAGGGCCTTCGTTACGAATGGTGTCTCTCACATATTCCATTACCCTGTGATCAGCATTGTAGTAACGGGATTCTCCTCTTTTAATCATCAGCATCTGAGGCAAAACATACCGGAAATCCTGCATAGGAAGATAAGACGCAGCATGAAACCAGTACTCAAATACCTTACGTTCTTCTACCAGTTCCTCCAGATAATCTGCATGAAAATCAGGGATTCTTGTCCAGAGAGTATGATGATGAGCACGCTCCACCATAGATAAAGTATCGATCTGTATATATCCAAGGTGCTCCAAAGCCTTAAGAACCACATCTTTTCCGGTTCCGAACGGCGCGTGTTGCGTTAATCCCTGGCTATCCAGTGTTGCAAGTTTCAATTGTCCTGATGCCAACTTCTTTTCCATATTTGAAATTCGGAGAAACAGCTTTTATGATGTTTCTATCAAATATAGTGATTTAAGGGAAAAGCACTGAACAGGATCTGTTAATACTCGGGGCGGCTGGTTAAAATCAGTTGTTTTGACGATTATCTCTTTTCAGCTCCCTTTCAATTTCATTCACATAGGGAAGAGGAGTAAGGTAACTTTCTTCAATATATTGTCTGATACTTTCATCCGTTTTTTTGTTAACCTTCCGGATAAAAAGCTGATTGCCGGATTTTAAAGATTGAATATAATTGAATGTATTCTGTGTATTTTGAAAAAAGGAGGTCTCAAGTACTGCTCTTTTATCATCATTGACGATAATATCATTGAATGATGTGTTCATAAGAACAGTCTGAAAAAATGAATCTGCCGGTAAAAAAGTATGAAGATAATAGTCTTCAAAATCCATTACCATTTTGTTGTTGGTTAAAAATAAGCAGGTTTCTCTTGTAAACATAAACCATTTACCACCTATATAAGGAATCACATCTTTCATAAAAGATCGTTTGTAGATGAAAGACGAGATCATATAAGCCAATTCCGTAAAGTGATTTTGTATTCTTTTCAGCGTGTCGGGTCTGTAAAACTTCTGATCATAATAAAAAAGATAATTCCTGCCTTTATTGATGGTAAGAAATTTACGGATAATATTTTGTGATTTCAGTGGATAATCTTCACCGCTCAGATTGATAAAATAATCCCATTCTTTACTTGCATTCAGGAGAAATTCCATAGCGTTCAATTCTGCCTGAACGATGTTGAAACCTCCCGAAACTATATTCATACTGTCCAGAATATAGACATTGGGAAAATGAACGATATAAAGTTGTATTTCTTCAATGAACTCTTGTTTCGCTTTTTTATCAATATGGATAAGATAAAACTGATCCCTTGTATAGATCTTCTCAAACATGTTTTTAAATACTTCAGGTTTATGATGTATCATAATGAAATAAGCAATTCTTACATGTGGGCCTGAATGGGATTCTAATATTCTGGGAGAAGGTTGGGGGATGGGGGAAGAAGTTTGCATATTCCGGAGTTTAAAATCATCCGCGTCAGCAAACAATTTGGTTAATTGGCAGAAGGTACGAATAAATTTTTGATAATCAGTTAATTAAATAAAGTTATGTTCGTTTTTTTTATTGTAGGTTTGCAGTACATTTATAAAAACAGGTCACTGCCTTTGCTATTCTGTCATAGTTTAAATCACTTTTTTCTTTCAGTTTTGCTTTTTCAGCTACCAATTTATAGTCTTTATTTTCATTACGGGAATAAGAGATTATAAAGTTCTATTGTAGATAAGAGCGACACGTTATTGCCGGTTAATCCATGATATATTCAAGGATATTATGATAGCTGAAGCAAGAAAAAGATGAGCAGAAAAGAATTCTCTTTTGTGTATCATTATAATACTCCAATTCAAATTCTGCCCAGCAGGTTTGTTTGTAAAATACCGGAATCCGGAATTATAATGAATTTTAAAAATTTAAATCTGATCAATCCTATTATCCGTGCGGTGACAGAAGCAGGATATTCCAGGCCTACTGAGATACAGTATACTGTGATTCCTCATATTTTAGCAGGAAGAGACATTATAGGATCTGCACAAAAAGGTGCCGGGAAAACAGGTGCTTTTGCTATGCCTATTCTGCAGCTGCTGAAAAGACAAACTCCGGATCATAAAGAAGTACGGACTTTAATCCTTACTCCAACAAGAGAATTGGCAATACAGATAGAAGAAAATTTAAAAATTTACAGTAAGTATCTGCCATTATCCCAGCTTTCCATTTATGAGGGCGTTTCCATTGGAAGCCGGCTTGCAGCACTCCGAAAAAGGGTAGATATTCTTATAGCAACACCCGCAGGACTGCTTGATGTAGAAAATCAGAGACATATTGATCTTTCTAAAATTGAGTTGTTTGTTTTGGATGATGCAGATAGGATGCTTGAAATGGGATTCATTAATCATATAAAAAAAATATTGAATCTGGTTTCCCATAAAAGACAAAACATGCTTTTTTCTGCAACAATGCCGGGAAGTTTAAAATATTTTGCCAAAACAATTTTGAATAATCCCGTAGAGATTATTGCAGATCCGGCTTCTTCAATACCCCAGATGGTGAAGCGCCCGGACCTTAAAAATATTCAACCAATGATGGGAAATACAATACCTGTCAGAATATCATAAATAAAATCTGTAGCGTTTACAGATCATAATACACAATTTTTAATAACAATTACAATGCAAGAAGGCACCGTAAAATTTTTCAATGAAGCAAAGGGCTTCGGTTTTATTACTCCGGCAGACGGAAGTAAAGATATATTTGTACATTCTTCAGGATTAAACACGAGAATGATTTGCGAAAACGATAAAGTAGTTTTTGAAGTACAAAAAAGCGATAAAGGTTTAAATGCTGTTAACGTAAAGTTAGCATAATAAAAATCTTGCTTGCAGATAGGTTAGAATAACATTCTTTGCCATATCAAGGTTCGTATTTTACATTTTTTCTCATTCAAAATTCATGAAACTTCAGGATCTGGATATTGTTTGAAAGAACATTGATGTAATGTAGATTATTTTTATTTTTTATTTTCATTATGTTCATTTGCCTCTTGCTTATATGTGAGAGGTTTTTCTGGGATTTAAGAAAATAAGGGCGCAATTGGTCTGAATATTGACACATTAAAACCGGATGCCCGGAAAATAAATAGGCAGACTTGATTTACACTTAATAGATGAGCTGTACATATTTAATCCCTCAAAAGGTTCAGAAAAGATATGATTATTATTAATAATTTTAATGAGTATAAGTCCCTTGAAGGGCAGATGTTAGGTGATTCTGACTGGCATACAATAAATCAGGATCAGATCAATAGATTTGCCGATGCAACCCAGGATCACCAGTGGATTCATACGGATCAGGAAAAGGCAGAAAAAGAAGGCCCTTTTCAATCAACTATTGCTCACGGGTATTTAACATTATCCCTGATTCCTTATCTCTGGAAACAGATTGCAGATGTGAGAAATGTAAAAATGGAAATCAATTACGGAATAGAAAACCTTAAGTTTGGAGAAGCTGTCCCTGTAAATAGTGAAGTAAAACTGCAGGCAACCGTAAAATCTGTGGTTAACCTCAGGGGAACTGTGAAAGCAATTGTGGAGGCCAGACTTCTGATCAAAGATCACATAAAACCTGCTTATACAGGGGATGTTATTTTTCTTTATCACTTTAAGGATTGATTTGTTTTTGAGTGTGTAAAAGGTTCGTATTTAATGTTTTCTTAGTTAATGAGCCACCATCTGGTCGAGTCTGTAAATAAATTCTTCGATTTCCATTTGCCTGGCATTGGCAAAACCTTTATCGGTACCGATTTTTATAAACCCACATTTTTCCAGAACTTTTTGTGAACCCAGATTATCAAAAGCAACACGGCCAAAACAGGCCTTGTGGTTTCCGTGGCTTGATGGTCAGTATTATGTCGTACGTACAAATGCCTATAGGCTACAGTAAAAATACCCGGCTTCAAAATCGGAAATTTATACCCTAAAATCCGTTCTTTTTTCACCGTTACTTTGGTATGTTCAAAAGAAGCTTCGAAACCCTGAACAACGGCAGCATCCGAAAAGCCAGCAAAAAGAGTAGGAACCATACCAAATGTTATTATCATGAAAAATCCAGAAAATGTTGCTCCCTTTGTAGAAGCATCACAAATTATCACAGAACTGAAAGACAGAGCAAATGATATTCTTTCCAGTGTTTTAAGTACAGACCTGTCTGCGATCACCATCAACGGTAAAGGAAATTTTCCTTACTACTGGCAGGATCCGTCTAATCTGAAGTTTAACAAGAAAACGTATGACTGGATCTCTTCCAACCTTAGAGCCAGTACTGAACCCGTGCAGCTGGATCAGGTATTTACCAATTATTTTATTGATGCTTTCTCAAAAGTCAATTATTCTCTATCATTAGAAGATACAGCTGTACTGAATGATGCCCATACAAGAGCTACAGATCAGCAAATGGCTTTGCTTAACGCCTGGGTAGCTGCTTATAATACCCTTCCTCCTGCTACCGACACCATGCAGCCTATTGATATCATTATGGATAAAATTGCTACAGAATGGGCAAATCCCGCTACTACTTTGTACCAGATTCAGAAAAGCGATAACCTCGATGCCTTACTGAATAAGACACCGGCGAGCGGAAAACCTATTATCCCTGTATTGGCCGGTTATCTGGATGCGCTGGGTGCCACCATATCTTTGCAGAACAATGTGACAATGAATAATGGATACTTATCCAAAGCCTTAAAGAATGTACAGAATCCTAAAAAAGAAAACGGCGGACTGCTGCTGAATGACGACAGTATCTTACCGGCTTTTGAGGTGACCACTCCGCTTGACCAGATTTTAAATGGCCTTAAAAATACATCTCAAACCGCTCAGATCGATATGGAAGTAAGCCGTGAATCTGATAGCCGTTTCCGAGTTTCCGTAGAGGGAAAAACGGGTTTTTCTATTCCTATCTTTGATTTCTTTACCTTAGGAATTGGGGGCAATGCCAACTATTTCAGTGAAAATATTGCGACAAGCAAAAACTCCATCAAAATATCCATGATGTTTACAGGGGTTACCCTCGTAAACTTTGGACCAAAAGATTTTAATATTGCCGGCAATATGTACTGGGCATGGTTTGACCCTATCCGTAAAGCACAGATCAACAGCAGAGACAAAGAGGAAGAAAAACACATCTCAGGATACAAGTTTTCTCCGGATCCGGGAATGAAGTTCGGACCTGAAGGACCTTTCGGTTTACTGAACGGGGTGGCCATTTCCAATTATCCTACGGTAGAAATCACCGTAACAGGTGAAGATTATAAAAGCATTCAGAAAACCTTTGAACAGTCTTCTTCTGCTACGCTTTCTTTCTTGGGAATTCCTTTGGCAAGTGTTAAAGAATCTACCTATTCTTCTTCCTTCTCTGTGGATCAGTCAAAATCTACGATCAAGATCACACTCAGCCCTCCGCCAAGTCTGGTAGCCGGTAATAATAGAGATTCCATAGCGTGGGTTCTTGGTGCTATTGTGGATTATCCTGCGGAAGTGAGTGATGATGTTGAGCTTCTTAATGATGAAGAGTTAGTAGCTAAAGGTGCTTATCCTAACTATCAGCTGTATAAAGATAACTTCGGAACGACCTATTGTTCTGTGAAAAAAGTAAAATCACATGCTGTAGGTGCTACATGGGTAAGTGAATGTCTTGCCGCCCATCCGGGTACAAGTCCTGCAGGAAAACCATGGACAAGCCCTAAGCAATCCGGGGTGATCTGGCCGTAACCAACAAAAAATAAATAATAAAAACAGACTGTCTCAACAAGGCAGTCTGTTTTGTTAGATTGTATCGTATTAAAGTTTTAAAAACTATTTGACCAAAAGATAGATTCCAACACCAATAGCGGCATAAGCCGTAACGGTAAGAATATCAGCAATAGGCTGTGAAAAGCGTTTTTCTGCAATTCTTTCGCTGTTGATCTGATTCTTATGGAACTTCAGGCTTTTTTTAGCGTTACGAACCGGGTGTACTACCAGACTGTCTCCTTCCCATCGGTCAACAATTACCTTATAACTTTTGCTGTCAACTTCAATTTTAACATTTTTACCAGCAGCCAGTTTCTCCTGAATGTTCACAGGGGCAGGCTGTACGCTAAGGCTTTGCGAGGCAGGGTTTGATCCTGTCATTTCTGCAGAAGTACTATTAGCTGCAGCGGTATTTTTTTTAGGAGCCTGATTATTGCCGGCAGCCGGATCCGCTGGCTTTTTTACCTGATAGGTATAGCAGCTGGTAAGAGTACATAATATAAGGATGAAATAAAAATTCTTTCGCATAAGCCAAATTTAAGAATTAAACGGAATATTTGAGAGTTTCTTTTGAAAGATGATGTTTTTTTTGAAGATTCTCACTGCTCTTCATGCAAAAAGTCTCCACGATATCAGCAGAGCAAAATAACAAAAATTAATTATTGTTTTGTTTTACATAATAAGATAAAGGTACTTTGCTCACAACCTTGTCAAATTTTAAAACCTTAACAGGGCATTTTTTTGCGACAAAAGATAGTGCAATAGTATTATTCTGATGAAAAATATATTAAATGTAATACCAGAAATGAGATGAAGAAATGAATGCAAAAAAAATGAATATGGAAATAAAAATAAATCTGTTACTTTTCAGATTTATAGCTAAAAACAAGTATAAAACAGACTTGAAATATGTCCCTTTAAATAAAGGGAAAATGCATAATTGATGTATGGAAAATTTACTGAAAGTGTATCATTGATGTATGTAGATATTGTTGGTGTACCCTCTTATCTCATTACTTTTGCGCCAACAAAATGATCAAATAATGAAAAAAAAATTTCTATTACTTGGAGGCTTAACAATTAGCCTTCAGGTGTTCTCTCAAGTAGGTATCAATACGCCAGATCCTCAGGCCAGCCTGGATGTGGTAGGTAAGCCCACATCTACAAATGTATTCGATGGTATTATTGCTCCCAGAATTACCGGAGCACAACTCAGAGCAAAGACATATACTCAAAAACAGCAAGGGGCAATGGTGTATGTAACAGCTGCTGATACAGCTCCCGGCGGGCAGACAGCAGAAGTAACCAGCACCGGGTATTTTTATTTTGACAGCAACCTGAACCGCTGGCAAAAACTGAACTCGGGAACTATCGCCGTAGGGGACCCTACAACCGATGCTTTCATAGATGATCCCGCCAATACAATGGTGAAATTAGGAGCATCTTCTAACGGAACTGCCAGATCTTCAAACACTGATTTTGTCATTAAAGACAATGGAAGAGTAGGAATAGGGACTGCTTCCCCTGATACAGCACTGCATATAAAAGAAAACGGAAATCCTGATAGTAATCAGTTGAAAGTTCAGGCAATCAATAATTCTCCATTGATTAATCTTGAAAGAACGGGAACTAATAACTTAACTGCGGGAACAGAGCTTGGAAAATTATCCTTTAACGGGAAGATTTTTGGGGCTAATTACCCATTGGCAGGGATAAAAGCCAATTACTGGGGAGACGGCTCAACCAATTCTTCAGCTCTTACATTTTCTACCAGTGATAGGCCGGCTGCAGTAATTAATGAGAACGGGAATATGGGAATAGGACGTTATGATACCAACTATGCAATGTCTCCTACACAAAAGCTTGATGTAGATGGAAATGTAAGGTTCAGAGGTGTTCCATCATCCACAATGAGCAGCACAGACATGTTGATGGCATTGGATACTAACGGGGTTGCTAAAAAAGTAGATATCACAACGCCGGCTAGTGTTTTGGTTGCGACAAGAACTGGCCCGTCAGTAAAATCCGGTGATGGATCTGAAAACATCCTATGGTTTGAAAATACCCGTCTTTCTAATAATGCTTATCTGACAAGAGTTGACAATGGTACCTTTCAGGCAAACAAAGCAGGATTATATACTATAAGTATCACCGCTTACTTTGACCAGGTTCCTGAAGGTACAGCATTAGAAAGCCATTACAGAGGAGTTACAGTTGGGGTAAGTACCACAGGAGGTAAGCGTACCCAGCATTACGGATCTAACTATTTAGGACAAGGGTTCACTAATATTACTGCTGTTTTTATATTAAATGCAGGTGAACAATTTCATGCATACAGCCAATGTAATAAAGGCGGGTCGTACAGACAAATGGGAGCTACGATGTCTGTTGTTTACACACCTTTATAATAAGTATCTTAAAGATATTGCAGTTATATAAACACTACTTTTAATAAAGGTAAGCAGCTGTTCTGGTCAACTTTATAATTGCCTTTCAACTGCAAACTAGAAAACCCTTTTCAGAAACAGAAAGGGGTTTTGTTGTTTTTAGAGTATTTGATTTATAATGTTGAAACCACACGAAAGTATTCGCGAGACTGCGGGGAGAAGCCTTGTAGAGTAGGGATACGGTTTTCCGTAATTGAGGTTTTATAATCTCATTTATTTTTGCGAATAAAAGCTAATATGATACTAACCATAATTAATATATCATTTGGTATTGGTGAATTTTTTTCAACAACATTCTTAATCTTGATTATCTTGTCATCCTGTGCATATCTTTATAGGATTTCTAAAAAGTACCAGAAATCTAAATATGCAATTTCATCTCTTGCAGTCATGTTGATATTACATTTAGTCGCTTTTCCTTTCTTATATACTTTAATGCTTAAAAGTAACCCAAATAGCTTTGAATTTAAAACGGCGATTCATGATAATCGAAAACAGATAGTGTTGAATGAGTGGATTGATGATTCTAAAGATATTCCCTCTCAGATTAAAGCTCTTGAAAATATCAAACTGGCAAATTATACAATCTTAAACAAATCGTTAAAAGAATTAGAGCAATTAACTTTTACAGAGAATCATATATTACATTCAGATTTTGATCTTAATATTCCTGGAAGGAATTTTATGGCAACAATTTATATATTTGATAAAAAGGGGGTTTTAAAAAGGAAATTTACAAAGACTGGTGGTCAAAACGAATTGGATTCTATGAAATTTGGTAGCGTAATCACTCATGATATTAGTTATTTAAAAGATAAACTCCACTACTACAAAGTTAAAAAAGTTGAGTTAGACAAAAATAATTTTTGGACTTATGCAACATTACTTCCCTATAGCGCATCTTCTTTATTCACAGGAAATATGTCTCCATTAACACCTATAGCCAATATATTTTATACAATTCATTATATCATAATCTATTGTATTGGTATTGGCGTTTTCCTTCATTTTCTGATTAGAAATCTGGAATTAATTATTAGAAACCGAAAATCTTAATTTAAACTATAATGTCGAATGGCTTTGCTGAAGGGATTAGCCACAAATAGGTTTCTCCTTATCCATCTGGGCAAAGCCTCCTGACTCTGAGCTTGCCAATAAATACTTTAAAGAATTTTCGTTGAACTATTGCAAGACGGTAGTCTGTGGTAGATTAGTATAAAAATGAGAAACGTAGCGGTATCTTTATGGCTACTATGATTTCTGATTTTCTTCTTCAAAATAAAATAGAGAGACTGGGATAGTCTCTCTACTTTTTATTTTAGAACCTGCTGATCATACAGGATATTATCATCTTCATCAAAGCTTATGATCAGAACTTTATATTGCTTGGCGCTGTCGTTGTTAAAGAATTTAATTCTTGGAGGAACGTAGTCGCTGTCAAACAAATCAGGGTTCCAGTAGAGGGTTTCGCGGGTATCATTTTCAATTTTTTCCGGAGCATCGTCATCGATCATTTCAATAGGGAACTCCGAAGGTTTATCATATCCTTTGATGATTGATGAATTGTTCTTCTTCGCTTCTTTTTCATTGCTTTTAGATTTCATATTCCCCTTCATGGTGTAGATTGCTACGGCATCGCCTATTAATCCGGATCCTTTAATGATCTTTACCATCGCAATATTATTAACCGGAAGACTGGTAATCATGGTAGGGTCGGTCTGTATTTCATCCAAATACAGCTTAGCCTGCTGCCCGCGGATATAAGGAACGCTTGCTCCTGAGTTGTTTTTCTGAAATGTCAGGCCGGCAGCTCTTCCCTGCAGCCAGTCTAAAATATTGCTTGATCCTGAAATATGCTGGTCTTCATTAACGAAATCAAATACCGTAGAATTGACAGAGCTGAACATGCCGCTAGACAGTTGTTTATCAAGCTCCGCTTTCGGATCTTTCTTTTTTCCTACTAAAGCTACTGCCTGGATTTGTATATCATTACTCTCTTTCTTTTTAGTATTTTTCTGAGTGTTGATCGCTCTGGAAATGGTTGGAGGCAGGCTTTTATTTTTGTCGGTTTTTACCAATGTATATGGGGTTGCCGGGAAATTGCCTGTAAATGGGGAGGGAGTTACTAACGGTTCTATGGTAACAAATAAATCATCATTTCCCGATTCTTTATTTTCTGAATTCACAAAGGCCGAGATCTCCAGCGGTTCATCATTATTGAGATTGTTTAAATAGATATACCCATTCTGATCTGTTTTGAACTGACTGAACACAGGTTGATTTTCTCCCGATTTTGATAATAAATTGACCGCCGAATTGATCATCAGGGCATTGTTTTTAATAGGTTTCACCCTGTAAGACAGATATTGCTGAGACTGTGTTTTAATGGTGGGTGCCGCGCCGCTGAGTACGGAATTCCAGTCGAATCTTTTCCAGTTTTCTGAAATAAGCAGGGCGTCCAGCGCTTCAGTGTTGGCATTTTTAGAAAAATATTGCGCCGGGCTGTCTATTCTTGTTGTAAAATCTCCCGTCAGCCAAAGTCTACTCAGCATATTTTCCTCTTCAGGAGTCTGGCTGCCGTCATCTTCACTCACCAAAACTGTGTAATGTTTAAAATAAGACTCAGGGGAAAGATCAATACTATTGAATGCTCTTGGCGTTGGTTTTAAGCTCTGGCCTATTATTTCTGCTTTCTCAATTTTTAGATCAGCAGGTTTTATAAAGCAAAGCCTTTTTGCCACGATATTGTCCTGCTCATCAAAAATAACCAACTGTAAAATACCATTCGCGCCATTACTTACTTTTGTAGGAATGAGACTTGATACATCACTGGTTAGATGGTTGATATTGGCTCTGTAAGCAAGATGGTTGTTGATGAGTCCTACAACTTTATAACCCTGAAGCTGTTGTTTCAGATGAATACCCTTTATGTTGTATTTTATCCCTTCTTTGGAACTTACAACCTCTATACTCAGACCGCTGTCTGCAGCTTGCGGCAGATCAATGGTCTGGCTTTTTCCTTTATTATCCTGAATAATGGCCTGGTATTTTTTTCCTGATACCGGAGTTATTTTAAAGGAAGCCACATTTTTATCAAAAGATTTGAATGTAGTAACAGGAGTGTTGGGAGCTTGAATATCAATTATCTTTCCGGACCAGCTCTCCGGAAGGGAAGAATTACCCGATAACCTTACAGCAAATTTGGTAGAGGTGCCGTTAATGAAAGTCCCGCCTTCCGGAAATACTTTGGCAGACCAATCGGAATTTTTTGCAATAACCAATGATTCCACAGAGTTCGGATTGTAAACCGGAATGGTTTTGACAATCTGAAAATCTTCATTGAAATTGGTCATATAAGGAGTGTAGGCTCTCACAAAGTAAACCTGTTCCGGGAGATCTTCTTTCAGTTGAAAATCCCCGCTGCCTTCCCCGTTCGTAAGAAGTACAGTTTTCCAGTCGATTAATTTTTTATCAGCATTGTACAGTTCTACAAATAGGGTAGTAGAGAGTGGCGATCGGTTATAACCGTTAAATACAAAACTTTTAAACCAGATTTTATCACCTGCTGCATATTGTGATTTGTCGGTAAGTACATATACTTTCTCCTGCTCGTAATGATCTTCAAGATTGGTAATTGCTTTTTCCAGTCTGGTTTGTGCCATAATAGGCTGTACCATCGAAAGAAGCATTACACAGAATATTTTTTTCATAGAAATCTCAGCACATTTTAATTCTTTGCTAATGTAATCATTTAAAGACTTCCGGAAAGGTTAAAAACTTATAATTATCCAATGTATAGGCTATTTTTTACTAAAGTTTTTACTTGCAGAACTACCGATGTTTTTTAACAATATGATGTTTTTTAAAACAATACAGTCTCATAAAATCACCTGACAAAATTGATAATTTTCTCAATAAGGTGAGATGTGGTACATTAAAACCGTAAATAAAACCTATCTTTAATTATATGAATTGAAGAAGCTTACAGATATGCGGAAAGTGATCCGGTGTCGGCAAGATAGTTGTACTCAATGAACGACCAAACAGAATATAAACTATGAATGTACAGTTAAAACAGAATTGTCATTTTAAAAATGACGGTGCCGATAATTTCGGTTCGGACATTTTAAAAGGATTGTCCGCTCATCCGAAAAAATTATCTTCAAAATATTTTTACGACAAAACAGGCGATCATCTCTTCCAGCAGATTATGGCGATGCCGGAATATTATCTTACCAATTGTGAACTGGATATATTTCAAAATAAAACAGAGGAACTTGTAAAAGCAATTTCCAATATCAATGAATCTTTTGATCTGATAGAACTGGGAGCTGGCGATGCGATGAAATCATCTTACCTTCTCAGAAATTTAGTAGAGAAAGGAACAAACTTCACCTATATGCCTATTGATATTTCTGGAAATATTCTTTCTGTTTTGCAGGAAAACCTGAAAAAAAGCCTGCCAAAACTGGAAGTTTTACCGTTGGAAGGAGAGTATTTTGATATGCTTGATAAAGCCACCGGAATTTCGAAAAGGAAAAAGGTAGTTCTTTTCTTAGGTGGAAATATAGGGAATATGGAAAGTGAGGAAGCCGCCCATTTTTGCAGTGAAGTGAAAAGAAAACTGAATTCCGGGGATCTGTTTCTTGTAGGATTTGACCTCAAGAAAAATCCGCACACCATTCTTGCTGCTTACAACGATCCTGCGGGAATTACCGCTTCATTCAATTTAAATCTTCTTACAAGAATCAACCGCGAACTGCAAGCAGATTTCAAGGTGGAAAATTTTCAGCATTATCAAAATTATGACCCGGTTTCAGGAGATTGCAGAAGTTTCCTGGTAAGTCTTTGTGATCAGGAAGTTCATATAGGAAACTGTTTGTTTTCCTTTAAAAAAGATGAACTCATTGATATGGAGATCTCCCGGAAATTTTCTGAACAGGATATCAGAAAACTGGCTGGCGACTCGGGTTTTCATATTCTTGCTGAAATTAAAGATTCTAAAAACTGGTTTGTAGATTCTATCTGGATGGTATAATTTAAAATGATTTTTTATGAAAAAAGATGCATTACCTGTAAAGGCAAATCCTCATAAAGACTGGGTTAAGAAATACTTTGAAGTCAGAAATCGTTCCGTTGAAATTTGCAGTCCTCTGGAAATTGAAGACTATGTAGTTCAGCCCGTAGTAGATGTGAGTCCTCCGAAATGGCATTTGGGACATACCACCTGGTTTTTTGAAACTTTTATTTTACAGTCCAATTTTCCAGGGTATGAAGTTTTTGATCCTCAGTATAATTTTGTGTTCAACAGTTATTACGAAACCATCGGTGCCCGTGTTATCCGCACCGACAGGGGAAACCTGAGCCGTCCATCTGTTTCGGATGTCTTTAAATACCGCGAATATGTGGATCAAAAGATGGATGAATTTCTTCAGAGCGGATATCTTGCACAGCCATTGGAATCCCTGCTGGAATTAGGGTTAAACCACGAACAGCAGCATCAGGAATTGTTACTTACAGATATCAAATACATTTTAGGACACAATCCTTTATTTCCTGCTTATAAAAAAGAAAAGAATTTAAAAAAAGAAACTGCCGGAAATTCAGAAATGATCAGTTTTTCAGAAGGAATTTATGAAATCGGTTTTAAAGGGGACGGGTTCTGTTTTGATAATGAGCTGGGTAGGCACAAGGTATATCTGAATGATTTTAAAATTTCCAGTCAATTGGTGACTAATAAAGAATATATAGAATTTATGGAAGCCGGAGGCTATGAAGATTTCAGACACTGGCACGCCGAGGGTTGGGACTGGGTAAAGCAAAATAATGTAAAATCCCCTTTATACTGGCATTTCATTGATGGGAACTGGATGAACTATACTTTAAACGGATTACAGGAAATCGACTTAGAGGAAGAGGTCTGCCACATCAGTTTTTTCGAAGCCTCTGCTTTTGCTTCATGGAAAGGAAAACGCCTGCCAACCGAAGCTGAATGGGAAGCTGCATCAGCCTGTTTCAACTGGGGAAGCCGCTGGGAATGGACGAATTCCGCTTATCTTCCGTATCCGGGATATACAAAAGAAGCTGGAGCAGTAGGAGAGTATAACGGAAAATTCATGGTTAATCAGATGGTGCTTCGTGGTGCTTCGGTGGCCACCCCGCCGGGACACAGCAGAAATACCTACCGGAACTTTTTCCCGACTCATTTACAGTGGCAGTTCACAGGAATCAGACTTGCACAATAATTTTGCCTATGATTACAGTTCAATCGGTTTCAAAAAGTTTTAACGGAAAAAAAGCAGTTGATGATATTTCCTTTCAGGCTAATGATAAGGAAATTCTGGTGCTTCTGGGAACAAGCGGCTGCGGAAAAACCACCATGCTGAAAATGATAAACCGCCTCATCGAAGTAGATTCCGGAACTATTTTGATTGATGGCAAGAATATTCAGTCACAAAAAGTGGAAGAGCTGCGCATGGGAATTGGATTTGTCATGCAGCATTCCGGGTTGTTCCCCCATTACACCATACAACAGAATATAGCAGTTATTCCCGATTTGCTGAAATGGGATAAAAAAAAGACAGCCGGAAAAATCCTTGAATTATTGCACAAACTCCATCTCTCTGAAGACGTGCTTACACGGTTTCCCAACGAATTAAGCGGCGGACAGCAGCAAAGAGTGGGAATTGCCAGGGCTTTGATTGCCGATGCCCCTGTCTTGCTGATGGACGAGCCGTTCGGAGCGCTGGACAATATCACCAAAAGTGATATTCATTCAGAATTCAAATCACTCGAAGAACTTAAAAATAAAACCATTATTCTGGTGACCCACGATGTTCAGGAAGCCTTCGATTTAGGTCATAAAATCTGCCTGATGGATCAGGGAAAAATTATTCAGTCAGGAACTCCGGGAGAAATGTTGTATCAGCCCAAAAATGATTTTGTCAAGAATTTCTTTGCTAAAAACCGGCTTTTACTGGAATACAAAGTAGGCAGACTGAAAGATCTGAACTCTCTGATTGAAGGCAGCCGCTTTTATGAAGAGCTTCAGTTTTCAGACCATACGAGTGTTTGGGATGCTTTGCAACAGTTGAGTGCAGATACTTTGCTTTCCGCAGATTACGAAAATCTGGTTAAAGCCTTTAGTGAATACCGAAAATTCCAGACTGTATGAGCGAGCAAAGTTTTTGGCAGTTTATCACAGAGCAGCATGAAAAACTGCTTACTCAGGTTGTACAGCATCTGGGACTCACTTTTTTATCCCTGTTTCTGGCCATCATGATTGGGGTGCCTTTAGGAATTCTCATTGCCCGAAAAAGAAAATTATCAGGTTCTGTTTTAGGAACGGCAGGGATTTTACAGACTATTCCCAGTATTGCGCTGCTTGGTTTTATGATTCCTGTTTTCGGGATTGGAGCAGCTCCGGCCATTGTTGCATTGCTGATCTATGCTCTTTTACCGATTATCAGGAATACATACACCGGAATAACGGAAGTAGATCCGGCGGTAACCGAAGCTGCAAAAGCAATGGGAATGAATGGAAAACAGCTGCTTTTCAAAGTTCAGCTTCCTTTGGCGATGCCTGTTATTATTGCAGGAATCAGGACGGCGGCAGTGATCAATGTGGGGGTGGCAACTTTAGCTTCATTTGTGGCGGCAGGCGGTTTGGGTGAATTTATTTTTGGTGGAATTTCCCTCAATAATACCCATATGATTCTGGCCGGTGCAATTCCCGCCGCTTTACTGGCTGTTCTCTTAGATCAGACCATTGCCGTTTTACAGAAATTAAGCTATCAGTCTGTAAAGAAATTAAAATATATTATTCCGGCTGTTTTGGCAGTTATCGGGATTATTTATTTTTTAACTTCTGTTTCAAACCATAAGATTAAGGCAGGTTTTACCCCTGAGTTTATGGGCCGGCAGGACGGAAATCTGGGACTTCGTTCGGTATATGGGCTTGATGCACATCCACTGGTTGTAAGCGATGCCATTATGTACAAAGCAGCCTACGAAAAAGAGCTGGACCTCATCAGCGGATATTCAACAGACGGAAGGATCAAAGCTTTTGATTTGTATGTTCTGGAAGATGACAGAAAGATTTTTCCTCCTTATTTTGCGGCTCCGGTGATCAAAACAAAAACATTGGAAAAATTTCCCGGACTGGAAAAAACACTGAACCTTTTGGCAGGTAAATTCAATGATTCTATCATGACTGAACTGAATTACAAAGCCGATTATCTTAAACAGACTCCCGAAAAAATTGCTAAAGATTTTTTAATGAAAACAAATTTATATAAAGATCCACGCAAAGGAAATTCCCAAACCATAAAAATCGGATCCAAAATTTTTGGTGAGCAATATATTCTGGCCGAAATGTACAAAATGCTCATTGAAGGCTACACAGATTATAAAGTAGAAACAAAAACAGGTCTCGGCGGAACGAAAATCTGCTTTGATGCTCTGATGAATGATGCCATTGATGTGTATCCTGAATACACAGGAACCGGACTGCTGGTTTTGCTGAAACCTTCGGCAAAAACGATAGAAGAAGTGTCTAAGAGCCCGGAAAAAACATTGGAGTATGTTAACCGGGAATTCCGTAAACAGTACGGAATTGAATGGCTGCAGCCACTTGGTTTTAATAATGCATATGCTTTGATGATGCGGAGGAAACAGGCTGATGAACTTAAAATCAAAACTATTTCAGACCTGAAAAAATATATGGATTCCCAATGATGACGGACAGTTTTTAACAAAAAGAATTCTAACCTTATCTTATATAGCTTATTAAAATTAATCAGAGTAGATGGTTTTTCCTACTCTGATTTTTTTGTTTTTAATTAAGAGGCTTTCTGCCGGTAAAAATATTGATCAGAACGACAATAATGGCAACCACCAGAAGGGTGTGGATTAAACTTCCTGTGTCCATACCGGGAATGATTCCAAGCATTCCGAGTAGCCAGACTGCGATGCAGATGACTGCAACAAGCCATAATAAATTTCTCATACTATTATTTTTTTTGTGGTTAGTGTTGTGGTGTAGTGTATAGCTGCGGCCTCGTTTTATTGATGCCTTATACCTTTGTGGTGATATTGGGTGCTTTTATGATCGGTTTTATAGTTGGAATAAACAGTATCAGTAACCGTACTGTAATTTTTATTGAAAGACTGATCATCCTCTAACTGTGGCATGGAATAATGAAACTCCTTGCCGTTCTTATAAAGCTTATTATCGTAAGTACGGTAAATCTGGTTTTCTTTATAAGTATTTCCGTCAGGAGCAAGATATACTTTGCTTTTCTTGCTTTTTTTTCGCAGGCCCAGATAAAGCAAAGAACTTCCTGCTGCAAGAGCCAATGTAATTTTTACTATATTGTTCATACGATTGTGATTTGGATTTAAATAGGTACAAATTTTTTGCCATAGGAGAGAAATGTGGTACTTTTTAAGTATTTACATAGCTCTTATCAAATTTTGAGAGAAGAAAAAAGTCTGGCAGAACCAGACTTTTTAGTTTCAGAGCGTTTGTTCCTTATGTTTTCCTTCCCTGATCTCTTCTACCATTTTGGCATTAAAGGCAGGAAGATCTTTTGGTGTTCTGCTCGTAACAAGTCCCTCATCTACTACCACCTCGCTGTCTTCCCAGCGTGCGCCTGCATTTTTTAAATCCTGGCTGATGGAGTTGACGGAAGTCAGATTCCGGCCTTCTACCACACCCGCGTTGATCAGTACCTGCGGTCCGTGGCAAATGGCTGCTACAGGTTTATGCTGGGCAAAAAAATCTTTTACAAAGGTGAGTGCTTTTTCATTGGTTCTCAGCTGATCGGGATTAATAACGCCTCCCGGTAATACCAGCGCATCATAATCTGAAGCCGCTGCATTGTCCAGCGTTTGATCTACAGGATATTGCTTACCCCAGTCTTTTTCTGCCCAGGCTTTAATGCTTCCCGCTTCAGGACTTACGATATGGGCGGTCCATCCCTGTTGTTCAAGATATTCTTTTGGTGAGCTTAATTCACTCTCTTCAAAGCCATGTGTGGCCAGTATTGCGATTTTCTTTGACATAGTACTGTTTTTTGTGTTAAGTATCGTAAGGTCTTTGACCTCCGATTACAACGTTCGATTGTTGTGTGATGATTAAATAAAAACTTACCTCGTGAGAAAGAGGATATCTACTTTTTTAAATCTTCAAGAACTTCAAATTTATCATGAGAAGCCTTAAGCTGATGAAGCTGATCCAGTACCACTCTGGAACTTTCCGGACAAAGATCACCGCTGTCTAAAGCATCCTGATAAGCATCTATAGCCGCATTTTCACCATATACAACATTTCCTAACGTAGAGCCGGCTGTATCTGTGGCAAAAGAATTTTTAACATCAATCCATGCTCTGTGGATGGCTCCTGCAGTAGATCCTGATTGATCCGGTGTGCCTCCTCTTTCTGTAATCAGATTGCTCAATTCGTTTTTCATCTTGTGAGACTGGGCCACCATCGTATCATAATCTGCTCTCAGCTGTGGATACTCATCCCATACTTTGTCTTCCACTTTTGAAAATCCCTGAATTCTGTCGTTGGTAATGTTCAGTAAATCATTTAATACTGAAACTGTTTTCTCGTTGTTCATATTTTTATATTTTAAATTGGTACTATGAACTTTGCAAGCGCCGTGCCTCAAACACCATATCTGCAAAGATGTGGTATTTAAAAAAAACTTAAAATTTTGAAAACAAATCTTAATTAAAAATACCTGAAGAACTGCAAAGAACTCCATAATCAAAAGCACCACAGAGGTTTATTCGTTTTTGTACTGCGAACAAATGCTTCACTGAAAAAGCATTTACCGCTAGCTATTTTATCAGCAAAAAGAATTGATAACGGTTTCAGGGTTGGCTTCTTTTGATGGAGTAGAAGACTGCTGTAATAAAATATAATCGGGCATACAGGTAGATGATGCCATAATTTTTTCTATATTTAGAAGAAGTAAGTGTATGATTTACTTATGTTTAGAAAAAAATGGCTTGTGTTTGTATTTTACATTCCAAAACAGGCCTTTCAATATAATATAAAAAAGAGGATGCCGATAAACCCGATACCTCCGGATGGAGGCCTGTTATATAAAGAAACAGATATGACTCAGTTGTTCCCTGAGCCTTTCAATGCATTAACAGCCTTATTATTTTTAGCCATAGCCATTTTCTGGACCATTAAGCTGAAAGGTAACTTCAAAGAATATCCTTTTTTAACCTACTGCCTGGTTTTATTATATATCGGTGCCATTGGGGGAACGGTTTACCATTCTTTCAGACAATGGCCCGTCTTTATTATGATGGACTGGCTGCCTATTATGTTGCTATGTCTGTCTGCCGGGTTTTATTTTGTAGCGCAGAGCACCAGATGGTACTATGCTGCTGTAATGGTTCTGGGATATGTCATTCTGATGTTTGCTTTAAGAAACTGGATTCTGATAGATAATCCTTCTCTTTTTATCAACGTCAATTATGCTATCATGGCCTCATTTGTAGTTTTCTCGGTACTCAGGTATCTGATGTATACCCAATGGAAGGCTGGCAAATGGGTAGGCTTTGCTGTATTGTCATTTGTTTTTGCACTGACCTTCCGTATTGCTGATAAGTGGGAATGGTTCAGCTTCGGAACCCACTTTTTGTGGCATACTTTCGGGGCAGTGGCGACGTTTTGTATGTTTAATTATATTTATCTTACGAGGGATAGAATTAGAAAAACATAATAGTTATTTCTCTTCGCAAAGTTTTCCGACTTTGAGTTGTTGATTAAGGTAGGTTATCCAAAAAAATAAAGAACATGAAATCATGACCAATCAGAAAT
Organism: Chryseobacterium sp. X308; assembly: GCF_020733145.1. NCBI lineage: Bacteria > Pseudomonadati > Bacteroidota > Flavobacteriia > Flavobacteriales > Weeksellaceae > Chryseobacterium > Chryseobacterium sp. X308. The sequence goes on along the minus strand of NZ_JAJFZH010000019.1, from coordinate 70,408 downwards.
TAAGAGAGGAAGAAAGTAAGCATGTTAAAAATAGACTTGGATTTGCTTATTAACTTGATGAAATAGCTTAGAAACTTCAGATCAGTCAAGACTTGCTTAAAAATCCCAACGAAAAGCTGGGATTTTTTTTTGATTTTTGGTATGGAAGTGATCCTGATTTTAAGCTGGTGAAATATGGTTATTTTCTTTGAACTTGCTCTGAAGTTGGGAGACTTCGGAGAGCGGGTATTAAAAAAGCTAATTAATATTTTTCAAACTTGGATTATCCTTAGTGTGATATTCACCAACAATATAATCACTTTCTTTTAATTCTTTTGTAATATATGAAGTGGTATATATAAGTTGAAAATTTTCTACAGGAAAACTGTTTACTCTGTCAATCAATATTTTTTGAAGATTTTGCGCTCTTGCTACTTCAATACCTTTGTCTTCCATATTATCAGCGAAAATAAATCGAGGAAATCGCATTTTTGCATTTGATAGAGATGCCAAAAATATAGCAAATCTAGCTGATATTTTTAAATAAAAATTTGAACTAGCAGAAAACTTTTGATACATCTTATATTTTTCACTATTTGGACTTCTTAAATACACTAAATTATTAGAAAAATCAATAATGAAATCTTCCGAATCTGCATTCTTAAAATCTCGTTGGCGCTCTAAATCATTGTTTAGCAAGTATACTCCTTCCTCTTGTATTTTCTCAATTACTTCTTTTTTTAATTTATTCTGGCTTTTTCTTATACCGTCAATAGTATACCCTAATTTACGAATTTTAGCTTCTAATAAGCTTCGCTCTTCAAGCAATTTTCCATATATCTGTGCTTGCTCAAGCATAGTTCTAAATTGGAGAATTTCTCCCTCTGCTAAGCCTTTTTCAAAATTTAAGCTGTCCAACTTCTCAAGTTCAAAAGGTCTTACATCTATAATTGAGTTGTTAACTTTTATCTGTAAATCACTAAGTTTGACATTTTCATTTGCATACTCAATTTCTTTCCTTGTTAGAACATCTCTTTTTATCTTTAAAAGTTTAGATGATTCATCAATCTGAAATTTTATCTCAAGCTGCATTCTCTTTGCCTGATTAATTCCTAACTTATCATCTGTTGTCTGTTTACATAGCTTACAACTTGTTTCGTCTAAATGTTCTGATAATTTACTTAGGCACTCTGGGCAATATTCAAGAGGTAACCCTCCTAGAAAATCTCTTGTTTGTATTGAATTATTTAATGATCTATATTTGTCATCTAATACTTCAATGAAATATTCAGAATCAATAATTTCTTTTTTTAAAAGATCAATATCACTTTTAAACTCTATTACTTTGTCCCTATGCTCTATTACCTTGTCCTGTAATTTTTGAAATTCTAATTGAGTGTTTTTGTCAAATTCTATATCTCTAATGCCATTTCTTATATCTTGAATTTGACTTTGAATATTGTAAATTTCAATTTCCTTGTTCTTTATTTGGGTATTTAAGTGTTCAATATCCAATGAAAAATTATCAGGAAAAAACCTTTTTGTTATTCTTATTTCACTCTTAATATCTTCTAACTCTTTTTCACTATTATATAATTCTAACTTATAATCATATAAACTTTGATTGTATATACCTAATAGTAAATCTGCAACAGCTTCTCTTTTATTTTGTTTATCAAACTCATCATAATAGAACAATGAGCCCGTAGGCGATTCTTGATCAATATACAGCAATCGAAGAATCTGATGCATAGTGATATTGTTCTCTTCTTTAACTTCAGGGAAGTTCAAAACCTCAAATAATACATTTGAAAAACTTTTCTTTCGTGGAGTTGTATTGTATTCATATTTTTGCCAATATTTCTGGGGAGGGGGATTTGTACTCTCTTCAAAATTCCCCCAAAAAATATGAATAGCAATTCTTGAATTTATGTTTTGAGTCTTTTCATTAATTTCAATATATCTTTTTAAAGTTAAAATCGTACCGTTAGCTTCTATTTCAGCATATACAACTTGGCATTCTCTTGCTTCTGGAACGAAATCATTAAATTCACCACCTAGTACAAAAAAGATGAAATGTGTAATAGTAGATTTGCCACTACTATTATCACCACAAATGATATTTACACCTTTATGAAATACCTCATCATAAGCAATTTTACCATTATTAGTATAAATAACAAGTCTTTTTAAAAATAAATTATTCTGCATCATATTTACTTTCTAAAAGATTACTTCTACATTTCAAACCATTATCTCCAAATAATGAAATTTCATAAAATTGGGATGTGACAATTGTAATGATATTTTTTTCTCGTGCTGATAAGTTTCCTATTGAATTAACATACTGAGCAAGTAATTCTTTTGAAATTATAGAAACTTTATCTTCTAAAAGTTCATCCTTGCTTATAATATTATAAGAAGCTAAGCAATTTAAAGCAGAGATTTGATAAGGCTTAATTTTTTCCAAAATCATTCTTTCGTCGGAAATTTTTTGATAAGGATTTTCTTTTGTTACATTTAATTGTTTAAGGAGCTTTTTAAATTCAGTCTCATTTCGACGAGGTTTAATTTGAAAAATTTGACTTGGAAATAATAAATAGTAATCCCATATTCGAACTCTATCAACCTCTATCTTATCATTATTGCTTATTTTACCAATAAGATGAAGCATTCGAAAAATTGTATGGTATAAATCAAAAGCGTTATTGTAGAGAATCATAATCTTTCCAATTTAAATGACATTTTCCTGTCAAAAAATAAATCATACCATAAATATCATTAGCTGTATAGTTTAAAAAATCATCGGACTCTCCTTCTTTATTTAAAGTGTCAAGAATAGGTTGGACAATTTTTTCCATAAGACATTCTAGAATAATATTTTTATTGCAATTATCTATTATTTTTTGGAAGACATATGTTTCAAAGTTATTATCTATTATGGAAAATATTTCTACATCAATTTCTTGTTGCGCTTGAAACATTTCACCTTTTACTACACGTTTTGTATATTTTTCTTTAAATCTCATTGCTCTTAGAATTTCCCTTTCTGAAAAGCCAGCATCAATTAGTTTTTGTTCTAGCCCAATGCCATCCTGAATAGTATTGTAGGTATTGAAATCTTCTATAAAACTTTCATATTTTCTATCATTTTTTACCTCCTCTTGCAGTTTTTCAATTTTTTTTTGCCAACGAGTTTTTGGAGCTAATCTAACATCTCCTTGTACATTTCCAATATTGTTCTGCTGAATGATTTTATTTTTATTGTTGCCTACTTCCTGCATTATTATAAATGAATATTTCCAATATTATTTCCAATATTAACTTGCTTTTCGATACTTCCATTATTTTGAATATTTTGACTAACCGTGGAAAGTTGAGATTGAGCATTAATAATAAAGTCCTCCAGTTCTTTTTTGAAATTGGGATCTTCAGATAAAATTTGTTTCAACTGAGAACTTATCTCATCCTCATTTAGTTTTTCGATATTTTTTCCTTTTTTGGAGAATGGCTTTTTCATAAGGTTCCAAATGTCTTCTCCAATCTTTCTTGCAGTTCCTTCACCAATTTTATTAATAAATGGAGATGCTAAGGATAATGCCATTGCAGTAAGTGTAATAATTTCCATATTTTTTAGTTTTCCATGGTATAAATAACATCATTAGTAATGAGACGTATTATGATAAATTATAAGTAACAAGTTTACCAAACTTTCTCTCGCTCAAAATACAAAGAATTTTTTAATGTTAATTACGGTTTTCCATAAAACAAATAATCCTGACGAAAGTCAGGATTATTCATTTATAAGTTTAAAGAAATCAGATAAACTAATTTTTCTTGCTTCACATATTTTAAAAAGTGTTTCAACGGGTATTCTGTAAGTTTCTTCACTTTTAATTTTTCTAATGGTGCTTTCTTCTACACCATGATTTTTGGCAAAAGAATTTTGTGACTTGCCTTCCTGAAGCCAAGGTATCAACCATTTCTTTGTAATGTATAAACAAATTTTTTCGTTTATATCTGTCATGGAACAAATGAAATAATTAAATAATAAAAAATTACGGTCGATCGACCGTAATTGAATTTCTTTTCTTACATTTATAAAAAAATAACCCATTAAAAAAATTGAAGAAGATAAAACGGTTCGCTTAAAAAATAGCTTCAGCTATTCCTTAACGATTCTTCACCCCTTAAAAGCCCTTAATGGTTAAGAAAAATTTCAACACTAAAAAACACAAACAATGAAAAAAAGCAGAACAAACTTAGATTCCCGGTTTCGGACAGAAAAGAAGAACTCCGGCTTGCAGCTGATAGAAACTTTCTTTCAGTTCAATGAGCTGGATGTTTCCAAAGAAAGGCTCAGCAACATTATGAATTATGCGGTAAAGAGAAATAGCTGGATCCATGAAGATCCGGCGGTGATCTTCCAGTTTCATCAGTCGATGAGGTCATTGGTCCGGGCGGGCTATCTCATGATGCTGAAGGACAGAAAATGGACGGTCGATACACAATCGGAAAAAATTTCCCCGTGGGTTCTTGGTCTGCTTTCGGAGAAGGAATACCGGAATCCTCTGCTGGTTTTCAAAAAAGCATTCAGTGCCTACACCCTCAAAGAATTTGATTATTTTATGTCCGGAATCGTCTATTTTTCAATGGGCGTCTATGAAAATCTGCCGGAAAGAAATATCGTGATGCCCTACATTCATACGGTGAAAATGCTGGATGCTGCACACCTTATTCTTCAGAGAAGGAGAGAAAAAAAGATAGCTGAAACCCATTAAAAATAAAAAATGCCCCTTTTTCAGGGGCATTATATTATTGAGCTTTTACTTGCTCTATCTTTATGTAAATTTTAGAAAGGTTGGGTTGGGCACTCCCTGAGGTGGGGGCTCCTGCCATAATGGTTGCGGTATAAGCAGTTTTTGAAGAAGCGTTGCTGTCTATCCAGGTATATCTTCTATGCTCAGGTCCGCCACTGGAACCATCTATAATCCCTACGTTCCCCCAGTAAGCGCTTCCTACTGCTCCGGTCCCTTGAGGAAACCAGGTAGCTGTTGCATCTCCCATACCGCCCCATACTCCTGAAGTAATATTGTTGGTAGTTTGAGCTGCTCCAATATAACCGCCATATTCGGTGTTATAATTCCAATACAGATTCACGGTAGCCCCTGTATTATTAAATAACTGTACATTTGGAACTGCAGCGGTTGTACCACTGGTGGTGTCAAATATTACTCTGATAGAATACTTACCATCCGGGGTAGCAAGAGGAAAAGTATAGGCTTGTTTCCCGTTGGGATCGGTTGTTAGGGTGGGATATCCCATCACAGCAACAGGAGTAATGTCTGCACGGCTGCTATTTCCCACTGTAGCGGTACAGTTTTGCGCTGCTGTTAGGAAAGAAACCGTACTGCTGGTCATCGGAATAGTCATGTCATTAGCGGTGGTGGGAGTTCCGCTTACTGAGAATACCAGTTCGCCATCACCAAACTCTAAAGTTCCCGGTCTTAGCTGGAAAGTTAATCCGTTGATCGTAAAAGGAGTTCCTGAATTATATGCTCCGCCGTTTCCTCCGTTATAAGTAACTCTCAGGTTTCCGGTGTAAGGAGTACCGGGAGTATAATTAGAAGGACTTAAGTAAGCTGTAGTACATTGTAATGCAGAAATCGCCGGAGCTACGGCATTGGTTGCCTGTGTCAGTCTTTGCCATACTGTTCCGTCAAAATAATAATAGCCCATAGCAGTAACATTGATACGTTGTCCTGTGGCATCTCCGCCGGTGACGTCCGTAATATAAATCAATGCGCCGGTCTGATTGATACCATAGGTAGCGGTATTGGCTGTAAGCTCAGCTCTGGTGAGTCTTGGGGCCTGTAATCCGAATGTTTGTGAGTTATTCGTAATCAGCCCCGAAGTATCTCTTGTAGCAGATACATCCAATGTTGTTTTAGGTGAGGCGGTATTAATCCCTACTTGGGCGAAGAAAACTCCTGAAATAAGAATAGCAGTGAGGTTTGTAAATTTTGTTTTCATATGAGGGTGTTATTTTGTGTGTACCAAATATAATTCTTTTTTTTGTGAAAAATGAAAAAAAAACCTTTGTGATTGATAAAAATTAACTAATTGGTAATATTCAGTTTCATTATGATATGTTTTTTAAGATAAAAATTTCATTTTTTTAACCGTTTAATTTTTGTTTTTTACGAGCAATAAAAGCTACAAAAGCTTTTTAAGCTAGGCTATCTACGTTGTGTATAGAAGTATACTAAAGGTTTTTAAGCAATAAAAACTTTTGCGACTTTGTGGCTAATTTTGAAAAACCTTTCTGTAAAATTCACAGCCTGATTCTTTTAATGTTGAAAAAAGGATGATTTACTTATATTTGCCTGCAAAGCAAATTCAAATGTTCAAAAAAGTAAGCACTGTATTTATCCTTGGATTTTATACTGTTTTTTGTTCGGCCCAGCAGGTCCGGCCTTCAAAATCATCTGAAATTTACCGCGAAATCAAAACCCTTAAAAACCTGCCTAAAGTTTTATATCTTGCGGCGCATCCCGATGATGAAAATACAGGATTGCTTTCCTGGTTAATCAATGGTCAAAATGTAGAAACGGGGTATTTATCTTTAACCAGAGGTGATGGCGGTCAGAATTTATTAGGCACGGAACAGGGTGCTGCATTGGGGTTGATCAGAACACATGAGCTTTTGGAAGCAAGAAAGTTAGACGGTGCCCAACAGTTTTTTACCCGCGCTATTGATTTCGGATTTTCTAAAAATACAACCGATACTTTTAAACAATGGGATGCAGACAGCATTACAGCGGATGTGGTTTGGGTAATCCGCCAATTCCGGCCTGATGTTATCATTTGCCGTTTTCCTCCTACGGCAGCAGCTGGCCATGGACAGCATGCGGCTTCGGCGGTAGTTGCGGAAAAAGCTTTTAAGCTGGCAGGAGATAAAAATGCTTTCCCGGATCAGCTGAAATATGTGAATATATGGCAGCCAAAACGCGTATTGTGGAATACCTTCCGGTTTGGCGGAGTCAATACTACAGCTGAAAATCAACTGAAAGTTACCGTCGGGCAATATGACGCTCAACTGGGAATGGGCTATGGAGAACTGGCAGGATTAAGCAGAAGTTTACATAAAAGCCAGGGTGCAGGAACACAGTCTGTAGCCGGCATCAGAACAGAATATTTTGCCCACGTTGCCGGCGAGCCTGCAAAAGCAAGCCTTTTTGACGGAGTTACTAAAACATGGACTTCACAGGGAAATGCTGATATTGACCAGTCATTAGATCAGATTATTTCTGCTTTCAATTTCAATAACCCCGATCAGAGCCTGCCTGCTTTGCTTGCATTAAGAAAAAAGGTCATGGCGCTGCGGGATTCGGAACAGAAAAAGGATAAAATTAAATCTCTTGACAACATTATTTTAAGCTGTGCCGGGTTTATGGGTGAGGTGGTTACCAATCAGGCTGAAGCAGTTGCCGGAGATCATTATAATTTCAGGTTAAATCTGATTTCAAGAACTGTAAATCCTGTCGTTTTAGAAGACGTTAAATGGTTAAGCCAATCAGAAAGCTTCAACAGGGAACTGTCAAAAGATTCTTTAATTACCATTCAGCATGATATTCAGATTCCTGCAGATGCAGCACTTACAGAACCTTACTGGCTGGCAAAACCACCTGTGAACGCAGCAACTTTCGCTGTTCCGGATGAAACTTTAGTTGGTCTGCCTGAGGCAGAATCACCATTGAATGTTTTGGTCGGTTTAAAAATCGGTTCGGAAAAGTTTCAGGTTAAACTTCCTTTATCTTTCAAGAAATTGGACCCTGTGCGTGGTGATGTGGTGGAAGCCTTGCGTATTGTTCCTGCTGTGGAGCTGAAATTTACACAGCCGCTTTATCTGGTCAAAGAAAATGAAGACCTGCATGTAAGTTTAAATTTTAAGGTTAATTCCAACAAACCGTTCAATAAAGGTATTCTAAACCTGGTGTATAACGGAGAACGATTAGGAAGCACTGATGTAAGAGCTGTAAAAGAGAAAGATTTCACTTTCGATTACGTTATTCCAAAAGCTAAGCTTGCTTCCATAAGCTCAAACCGTTTGCAACTGGGTGCCAATTATGTTGCAGATGGAGTCACTTATCATAAAAAACAAGTGTTAATTCAGTATCCGCATTTACCTTCCTTACAATACTTTGAGCCTGCCACTGTGACGGTGATGAAAGGCGATATTCAAGCGAAAGTGAAAAAAGTAGGTTATATACAAGGTGCGGGTGATTTTATTCCTGAGTTTCTGCGCATTGCAGGTGTTCAGGTAGATATCCTGAAAGACGGAGATTTTTATGGTAACTTAGATGAATCCGGTGGAAACGGCAGTCAAAACAAGCTGTCGCAATATGATGCCATCGTGCTTGGTGTCCGTGCCAACAATACGGAGAAAAAGCTGGGGCGCTGGATGCCTTTTTTATGGTCTTATGCAAAGGCTGGTGGCAATCTGGTGATGCAGTATAACACCAACCAGGATACCACCGTTGATCAATTGGGAATGTACAATTTCAGTATTGCCAATAAACGGGTTACGGAAGAAAATGCTGCGGTAAAGTTTTTAAATCCCAGTCATAAACTACTGAACTTTCCGAATAAAATCACTGCGGATGACTTTAAGGGCTGGGTACAGGAGCGCGGTGCCTATTTCCCCGCTCAATGGGATGCAGCGTATGAACCGCTTTTTGAAATGCACGATGCAGATGAAGAGCCTCTTCAGGGTTCAACTTTATACGCGAAGTACGGGAAAGGTAATTTTATTTATACGCCATTGGCATTTTTCAGACAGCTGCCTGCAGGAAATGCCGGAGCAGCACGTTTATTTTTAAACTTTTTATCTGCACAGAAAAACTAATGAACAAAAAACTTAAAAATTGGAATACCTGGTATCTGTTATTAACAGCTGCATTAATCTTGCAGATTGCATTTTATTATTGGTTTACTAAATTTTGGGCATGAGTACTATAGATTGGACCGTTCTCGTTATTACACTTGTTGCAGTGGTGGTTTACGGCGTATTCATCGGCCGTGGCCAGAAAAGCAACGAATCCTACCTGAAAGCAGATAATAAAATGCCCTGGTATATTGTGCTGATCGGCATTATGGCCACCCAGGCGAGTGCTATTACATTTCTTTCAGCACCGGGACAGGCGTATACAGATGGAATGCGCTTTGTGCAGTATTATTTTGGTTTGCCTTTGGCGATGATTGTGATCTGTATTACTTTCATCCCGATATTTCAGCGCTTAAATGTTTACACCGCCTACGAATATTTAGAAAACCGTTTTGATAAAAAAACAAGGGTACTCACTTCATTGCTTTTCCTTTTTTCCAGAGGCTTGTCAACGGGGATCAGCATTTATGCTCCGAGTATCATCTTGTCAAGTGTTTTAAACTGGAATATTTATTTAACCAATGTTTTAACAGGTGGCATTTTGTTGATTTATACCTACGTTGGCGGGGCAAAAGCTATTGCTCATACCCAGAAATTACAGTTTCTTATTATTCTGGGAACCATGGCTTTTGCAGGGTATCTCCTTATTCAGAATATGCCGGATGGAATTGGTTTTAATGATGCGCTGTATCTGGCGGGGAAATCCGGGAAACTCAATGTCATCACCACAGAATTCGACTGGAAAGATAAATACAATATCTGGAGTGGAATAATCGGTGGTTTTTTTCTGGCGCTTTCTTATTTCGGGACAGACCAGAGTCAGGTTGGAAGGTATATCACTGCGAAAGACAATACCAATGCAAAAATGGGCTTGCTGTTGAACGGACTGGTTAAAATTCCGATGCAGTTTGCTATTCTCCTGATTGGTGCTCTGCTTTTCGCATTCTTTTCTCTGAAACCGGCTCCGATTTATTTTAACGAACGCTCTTATCAGTATTTAAAGGAAAGACAACCTGAGCAGGCAGCAGTTTTTGAAAAAGAGCATCAGGATTTACAACTAAAATTTAATGCAGAATCGAAAGAAATTTTAAAGCTGAAAGAACAAAATTCTCCTCAGCTTGCCAAAACGATTCAGGATTTTAAAGATACGCAATCGCAAGTAAAAGCATTGCATGGAAGGGTAGAGGAAGCTATTAATAATTCAAACTATAATGCAGAGAAAACGGACACGAATTATATTTTCCTGTATTTCGTGAAAAATACACTGCCTGCAGGAATGATCGGGTTGCTTTTTGCCGTCATTTTTCTGGCCAGCTGGGGGTCCATTTCGGCAGCACTGAATTCCCTTGCCGCCTGCTCATTAAAAGATGTTCATTTACTATACAGCAAAGAAATTCCTGATGATAAAACCGAATTGAAGTACAGCCGCCTGCACACCTTAGCCTGGGGTATTTTTTCAATTGGTGTAGCTATGTTTGCCACTCAGATGGGTTCACTTATTGAAGCGGTTAACGTATTAGGTTCTCTTTTCTACGGACCTATATTGGGGATTTTCCTTGTTGCATTTTACTATAAAAAGATCAACGGTCCGAATGTATTTATTGCTGCCATTGTATCGGAAATTACAGTTATTGCCGTGTATCAGTTCGATATCGTTTCTTTCCTCTGGCTTAATGTAATCGGGGCAGCAGCAGTCATTATATTTTCTGCAATCGGTTTGCTGTTTTATAAGCAGAAAACAGTAAATTCGTAAACGAACAATATTAAAAACAAACAAATAAAAATATTATGAAAACGATTCTTAAATCTGCAACTGTACTTGTTGCTACGATGACGATCTCAATGAATGCCTTTGCACAGGAAGCTAAAAAACCTGCCAGCCCTCCGGCTACGGCTACGGGAAAAATTAAAGATGCCAACATTACAATAAACTATAGCAGCCCTTCTGTGAAAGGGCGTACAATCTGGGGCGGTCTGGAAGCTTATGATAAAGTTTGGCGGGCGGGAGCTAATGAAGCAACTACTTTCGAAACGGATAAAGACATTACCGTTCAGGGTAAAAAACTGCCTGCAGGAAAATACAGCTTTTTCTTAATCCCTAAACAAAGCGGAACCTGGACAGCCATTTTTAACAAAGAACCAAAACAATGGGGTGCTTATAAATACGAACAATCTAAAGATGCTTTACGTGTTGATGTAAAAACAAAGGCTTTACCAGCAACACAGGAAGCTTTAGTTTATAAAATAAACAGTAATGGATTTACAATGGATTGGGATAAAATCTCCGTTCCTGTAGAGATAAAATAATTTGAATTACAAATTAAAATCCCGGTTTATCCGGGATTTTTTGTTTACAATTTTGATATTGTATAAGGCTGCTGTTGCAGTTCTAATCATTTCCTGTTTAAGTTTTAAAATGCAGAACAGTCTCAATTACATTATAATACAGCCTCTGACCATTCCTCAGCCATCTTTTCAACATAATCTACAAAATTGTCAACATCTTGTATTGTGTAAAAAGTGTATTCAGGCTGATCTTCAAGGGGATCAACATTCTCAAACCAATGATCATGTGCAAATAAAAGTACCTTCCCTGAATTCTTTTCATACATTGTCATATTGCCATTAGCTTCCAGGGCAAAGCAAATGAAGTCATTATATTGTATCGGTTGTTTGTGTTCTTCTTCACAAAGATTTTCATAATATTCTTCCCATTCGCCGATTCCCGTCATGCAGGCAGATTTTAAGAATAAATAGTCCTGATTATTAGTCAGGGCCGGTTCGGGCTGATGATAAGATTCTGAAATCCCGCCTATCTCTTTAAGTAATAATTCATGTTCTTTTGCTAACACAATATTATCCGTATCTTCTAACTCAATTTTGGTTAACCATCCACAGCTTTTATTGTACTTATTGGTCCATGAGAACAATCGGTAGGGATTATTGTTTACACTAAATTCCAGTTTTCTGGCCTTTTGAATAAGTTGAGATAATTTAGGGAATGTTGATGTAAAATTATCGGAAAGATTCAGAACTGATTCTGTATCATACAATGTAACAAGATCATTTGGCCTGATAAACCAATTGATGTCTTTTTTAAATGTTTCAAAGTCTAAATTCATTTGATTTTGATTGAATAAACAATAAATATAGGGAAGAAAATAATAATTGAGTTACCTACATCGAAATTAGAGTATATCAACTGTAAACGAAACGGTCAAAAGTAGATTTTAATGAAAGCTGTGCTTACGCTTCAAAGGGATTCTGAAATACGGTAATAATCTGTAAATCATTAAGATGTAGTACTTTGAAATATAATCCAGTACATTCAGGTTTATTGAAATATTAACCCGTTATTTTCAGAGATTGAATGAGTCCGTCAGACAATTGAAAATGATATTTTAAAACAATTGGGCTGCCCGGAAATGTTCCCGAAGCTTCCGCCGACAAGATGTTTTCACTTTCGTTATAATCTAATGGTTTCATACTGGCTTTGTAATCTTTGTTGGCTTTGTCAATCCAGCTTTCAATTTCTGCTTTTCCGTTATGGGTTTTGCCTTCATCAAATACCTCTGCATTTTCAGCAAAACAATTTGCATAGGCTGCACTGTTAAATTCGTTTTGGGCTTTCACCAATTCTGAAATAATGTTTGGTAAATTCATAGTATGGTATTTTAAGATGATTAAATGGTTGGCACTGTACCGCCATCGATTATAAATTCAGTTCCGGTTAAATAACTGGCTTTTGGTGAAACAAGAAAACCAACTAATTCAGCTACTTCTTTCGGTTCGGCAGGCCTTCCGAAAGGTATTCCGCCCAATGCATCCATAACGCTGTTTTGCGCTTCTTCTATAGTACTGTTTGCGTTTCTCGCAATTTCACCCAGCCAGGCTTCCGAAGCTGTTGTATTGATCCACCCTGGTGAAACAGCCAATACCCGAACACCTTTCGGGGTAACTTCGTTCGATAAACTTTTACTATAGTTTCTCAGTCCTGCTTTTGCAGCCGCATAGGGTAAAGTTGAATCATAAAGGGGTAATTTACCCTGGATGGAAGCGATGTGAATAATTACACCATTTTTTCGTTCTATCATTTGCGGTAAAAACCCTCTGTCTAAACGAACCGGAGCAAGCAAATTAGCTTGTAAGGTTGATTCCCAATCTTCATCGTTTAATGCTGCAAATCCACCAGCGGGTGTTGATGAAGAACCCAGGTTGTTCACAAGAATGTCCAGTCTCCCATAAGCCGACAGCACTTCGCTGATGACTTGTTGGGTTCCTTCTGCTTTACTCAAATCGGCAGGAATGAAATGCAGGTTGCTGTTTTCTTTTTCAGGCGCGTTTCTCGCAGTTATTATAACTGTTGCACCAGCTTGCAGCAGTCTTTCTGCGATTGCTTTGCCGGTTCCTTTTGTTCCGCCTGTTACTAAGGCAATTTTACCTTGAAGTTCGTTGTTGTAATTAAATAGATTTTCCATTGTTAAATTCTTTGATACAAATTTCCGAAGTATCACTTTTTCAGGCAATAACGGAAAACCGAATTGCATAGGGATAATTTTTTCCCCTATTGTGCAATTTGGCACATTGGATTAAATTTGTGTATGCATGAAAGAAAAATACCCTTGAATTTAAACTGTGGTCTTGACCTTATCGGTGAAGTCCTTTACGGTAAATGGAAAATCCGTCTGCTGTGGTTTATCAATGAAGGTCATCTGCGCCCAAGTGAATTACAGCGTAAAATTCCGGATGCTTCGAGACGCGTTTTAAATATCCAGTTAAAAGAACTTGAAGAGCACGAACTTGTTACAAAGAAAATTTATGCCCAGGTTCCGCCAAAAGTTGAATATTCCCTTACCGATTTTGGTAAGACTTTAATTCCTGTAATTTCTGCATTAGGATATTGGGCTGATGAAAATGAAAACCGGCTGAGAACAGTAATTTTAAAAAGAATGGCAGGGAATGCCCAATAGTTCATCAGATTTAGAAATCAATTATCAAAACTTTTATACTTCAGCATAAACAGATATAATTAAAAGATAATTTTTCATTGATTTTTCAGCCGTTACCAGCTGTTTACTCCATCCTGAAGAGCCTTTTCATAATTTTCTTGATTATCTGAAGACACATGCTGAAGTAACCAGAAGCGCTGCTGCGGAAGGAATGGTTTTGCTTAAAAATGCAGATAATACCTTACCATTTGGCGATAAACAGAAAGAAGTTTCTTTATTTTGGGGTAACCTCTTATGCCTGGATTACAGGAGGTACAGGAAGTGGCAGCGTCAACAACAGACATACGGTTTCACTTTTGGAAGGCCTGAATACTGCAGGGTACAAATTGGATAAGGAGCTGGTAGAATTGTATAACCCCCCGCTGAAAAAGAAGCGGAGGCAGAAAAAGAAAGAAGAAAAGCCCGGGGAATTTTAGCATTGCCGGAACGACTTTCTGAAATTAAAATAGATGATGCTTTCATTACTAAAAAAGCCGAAACTTCTGAAATTGCTTTTGTAACACTAGGAAGGAACTCCGGGGAACGAGGAGACAGAGTAGTGGACAATGATTTTAATCTGGCAGCGGAAGTGGATACTGTTTTATTGGCCTGGCAGCCTGGCCAGGAAGGAGGACATTTTGTGGCAGATGTAATTTCCGGAAAAGTAAATCCTTCCGGAAACTGACAATGACTTTCCCTGTAAATTATTCAGACCACGCATCAGCAAAGAACTTTCCGGGAGAACCATCGGATAATCCCACAGATGTAACTTATAAAAAGGGTATTAACGTAGGTTACCGTTATTTTAATACTTTTGGGATAACACCTTCGCTTGAATTCGGGTATGGAAAGTCATACACCGATTTCGAATATTCAAATATTAAAACAAATTCTAAGACTTTTAATGATCATTTAGAAGTAAGTGTCACTATTAAAAACAAAGGAAAAGTACCAGGAAAAGAAGTCTTGAACTGTATCTTTCTGCGCCTGGAAAGACAATTGATAAACCAAGATCTGAATTAAAAGCCTATGCAAAGACAAAAGAATTAAATCCCGGGAATCACAGACTGTTATTTTAACTTTAAACAAGAAAGATTTAGCTTCGTTTGAAACGGATAAATCCGCCTGGGTAGCTGAAGCCGGGAGGTATAAAATTCTGGTAGGTGCTTCATCGTCGGATATCAGACAGAAGGCAGAAATTGATGTACCGGAAGAATTGTTAATTGAAAAGGTAGAACATATTCTCCCTGCCGATAAGCAATTTGAAGATCTAAAGTTTCAACAATAATGGAAATAAAATGAGGTATTCCTTAGTTAAAACTGAAATTTGCCAAGTATAAAACAGACAATCCCGGATTTTCCACAGCCGTGCGAAGAGATACAAAATACACATAAAAATGGCGCCAACTGAAAACAGTTGGCGCCATTTGTCTTTTTTTGTGACCTCGACAGGATTCAAACCTGTAACCTTCTGAGCCGTAATCAGATGCGCTATTCAGTTGCGCCACGAGGCCTTTTGTTATCTTGTTGTTTAACGGTTGCAAATATACCACTTTTTTCCGTTCTTTGAAACATGAAACAGAAAATTTTACTTTTATTTACGGTCTTCTCGCTAATTGCCTGTAAAAGAGAATCAAAAATTTCGTCCTCAGATTGGACAAATATCTCAAACCGCACCCAATTTAAGGAACATAATGGTATCCTGGAGCTAAAATCGGGAAATTTCACTTATAATTTTAAGCAAAATCAAACTCCATTCAAAAAAATAATCCTGCTGAATGCAAGTATGGCCGGATATATTTCGGAGCTTGGAGCGGAAAATTTAATCATAGGAGTTTCCAGTCCGGAGTATATTTATTCAGAAAAAATTCAGAATCTGATTAACGAAGGAAAAATTCAGAATGTAGGAAGCGAACAAAAGTATGATGTGGAAAAGATCATCTCTATGAAGCCGGATGCTATTTTTACCAATCATATTGCAAGTTTTGATAATACCTATGAACTTTTAAAGAATAACGGTATCCAGGTCATATTTCTGGATGAATATATGGAACAGAAACCTTTGGAAAAAACGGCTTACATCAAGATTTTCGGAGAATTTTTAGGAAAAGAGAAAGAAGCGGCAACCAAATATCAGGAAGTGGAGAAAAACTACAGCGATCTGAAGCAGCTTGCGTCAAAAGCAAAAGAAAAACCTGTTGTACTCGCCAATGAGATGTATGGAGATGTCTGGTATCTTCCGGGAGGAAATACTTCCGTGGCTCATTATATTTCAGATGCCCATGCGAATTATATCATGAAAGATAATAAAGACGAAAAAGCATTGACAATGAGCTTTGAAGAAGTATATGCCAAAGCCGGTGGTGTTCAGTACTGGGTAAATGCAGGCAGCCATGCTTCGAAAAAAGAAATGCTTGGCATGAATCCTTTCTATGGGAAACTGGATGTATTCAATAAAGGGAAAATATATACCATTGCCGGAAAAGAAAAACTGAAAGCCAATGATTTTTTTGAAAGCGGTGTGGTAAGGGCAGATCTGATCCTTAAAGATTATATTAAGATCTTCCATCCGGAACTTTTACCGGATTATCAGCTTACTTATATGAAAGAATTGCAGTAACTCGTACTATTTGCTTATTTTTGCCTTTCCTTTTTATCAAGTTATGTGGAAAAAAATTAAACAGCTTATCTTCATCATTCTTGTTCTGAATGTAGTTTTTATCATCTGGGGTAGATTTTTTAATCCTCCCATCACTCTTACCCAGATAGGAGGACTTTTTGAATATGGAAAACTGCACAGGGATTATATTTCCTATGACGAAATGGGAAACAATGTGAAAAAAGCCGTAATTGCCTCAGAAGACCAGAAATTTTTTGTTCATGACGGTTTCGATTATACAGCCATTGAAAAGGCGATGAAATACAATGAGAAAGGCAAAAAGATAAGAGGTGGAAGCACCATTTCCCAGCAGACGGCAAAGAATGTGTTTCTATGGCAGGGCAGAAGCTGGGTTAGAAAAGGGCTGGAAGCCATTTATACTTTCATCATCGAAAAAGTATGGACTAAAGATATTATCCTTGAAAGATACCTGAATTCCATAGAAATGGGGCAGGGAGTATTTGGAGTGGAAGCTGCGGCACAATATTATTTTGGCAAATCATCCAAAGATTTAAGTGTCTCAGATGCAGCGTGGATTGCTGCTGTATTGCCTAATCCAAAGAAGTATGATCCTAAAAATCCATCCCCATATCTGAGAAAGAAACATAATTGGATTATGAGACAGATGAGGAATGTGAGTTTGAAATAGTATCTTTGTACTAATGAAATTCTTTAATTCCAGCACAAATTTTGAGTCAGTTCTTAAAAAATATTTTTCTTTTAAGAACGAAACTCTTTCTTTAGAACCCTTTGCGGAGTTTCTGGAGACCATAAAAGAGGCGGACTTTACAGATGTGCTTAATTTTTTCAGAAGCAATCCTGATTTTGCTCAGAACTTTAAATATTACATTCATAATATTTTTAGAGGAAGACCTTTCAACCTTTCCCTGACAGAAGCGAATATTCTTTCAGAAAATGCCTTTTTACCTGAGCTTAAAAAAAGAATACTGAACAAGGTTCTGCCACCCGTTGAAAACGAAAATAC
Organism: Chryseobacterium sp. X308; assembly: GCF_020733145.1. NCBI lineage: Bacteria > Pseudomonadati > Bacteroidota > Flavobacteriia > Flavobacteriales > Weeksellaceae > Chryseobacterium > Chryseobacterium sp. X308. The sequence goes on along the minus strand of NZ_JAJFZH010000019.1, from coordinate 52,850 downwards.
GGTTTGGTACATGATCGATAATGTCAGTATGTGGCCGAAAAAGGATTTGAAATATCTCCATAATCTTCCTGAAAACGAGATCAATGAATTTTTACATTTATTAGGAGCATCGGATTTTATTATCCGTCCTAATGTGAAAAAAGAACTTATATTCTCCATGAACATTCTTTCCTGGAGGGTAACCGGAATGGCAATGGAAGTGGAAGTGGTGAGAATGGCACCTCAATACAGAAATTTAGACAATCCGTTTCTGGCTCTACAGAATGAGCTGGAGGCATTGGCGGATGATCTCGTGAAAGATCCGGAAGTACAGCTGCATTCAAAAGACAGCAGATATAAGCAGATAAAAATCTATGCAGAACAGTGCCAGGAGTTTGTGAATATTGCTTTTAAAAATTCCGCTAAATATGGTATTTCTGGGAAAATTAATCAATCTCTGTTAAAAATCCGCCAGCAGACAGAAAGAATTTATGAGATCGTACAATTACTGATTATTGATTCCGAGGAAGATGTTCAGATCAAATCAAAACAGCTGATCTTTAATATCCTGAGCTATAAATCTCATAAAAATAACATTTCAGATCTTATCAACGACAGTACAAGGCTGATCTCCCATCTTATTACCAACCATACTGCAGAAGCCGGAACTCACTATATAACTTCTAACCGGAAAGAGTATATGACCATGTTCTACAAGGCAAGCGGCGGTGGAATAATTGTAGGAGCGCTCTGTGTTCTGAAAATGCTGTATGGATATATTCCAGGAAGTGATTTTTCACACGCTTTCCTGTACTCCATGAACTATGCAATGGGATTCGTGATGATTTATCTGATGGGCTTTACACTTGCTACAAAACAGCCGGCCATGACTGCCGCAACGATGACAAAAGTATTATCCGAAGAAGGGAATGCCCAAAGAAATAATACAGAATTTGCCCATTTGGTATCTAAATTATTCAGAAGTCAGTTCATTGCCTTTGTAGGGAATGTGTTGCTTGCTTTTCCGGTGGCGCTTGCCATTATTTATGGGCTGGATGTCTTTTTCTCACAAAATCTTGCCGTTGAACGTTCTGATAAATTGTTAAAAGACCTCGATCCTTTTAAATCAAAAGCCATCCTGCACGCAAGTATTGCCGGATTTTATCTCTTTATTTCCGGAATTATTTCGGGAAATATAGGGAACAACTCGGTATTTTATCAGATCCCGGAAAGAATTGCCAAAAACCTTTCGATCAGAAGCTTTTTCGGAAAGAAATTCGCAAAAGGACTTTCAAAATATTATGCTAAAAACTGGCCGGGAATTATTTCCAATTTCTGGTTTGGAGTTTTCCTTGGAGCGACTGCGCCTGTCGGAATGTTTTTCGGGCTGGATCTGGATATCAGACACATTACCTTTGCCGCCGGAAACTTTGCATTAGGACTGTACGGAAAAGATTTTTCAGTAGATTCCTATACATTCTGGATATCCTTTTTTACCGTCTTTTTAATCGGATTCTTCAACTTCCTGGTAAGTTTTAGTTTATCCATGTTTCTGGCCTTCAGATCAAGAAAAATGAACTTTGGACAGGTAAGTGAAATCTATAAAGAGATTTTCAGATATTTTACAAAACATCCGCTGAAATTCTTCCTGCCATTACGATCAGGACTGGATAAAAAGGCAGATGATCTGATGAGCAGTACCATTTCCAATAAATCAGAAGAACATTAATACAAACAAAAAATGCTACCCGAGGGTAGCATTTTTCTATTGTTATAGCTATTAAAGACAAATAGGAAGTAATGGGCATTTTGTAGGCAAGGTTGTCCAATAAACACATTCGTTTTCATTGGCACAGCTTACGGCACAGCAGATCTCACCAACACCACCTCCTTGTATTGTTCTTAAAGTTTTTCTTGTTAGTTTTTTTGATGCAATTGATTTTTTCATGAGATTAATTTTTTTGTATGATAAATATATCAATAATATTGAATGATATTGTAAAACGATATCAAAAAAACTATAAAATCTGTAAATCTTTAAATTTATCTGCCCCAAATTTGTCCTGGAACTTTTTAAGATAAAAGCTTTTACGCATCGTAAAATCATGTTTCAGTAAAGGAGAATCAATTTTAATGATAATACATTCCTTTTCTATATTGACACTTCTGATTTCTTTGAAAAGACTTTCATCAAGATACTCTTCAAGGAAATCCTTGATGTCAAAAGCAACAAGTTTATGTTCAAAACCATAAATCCTGGCAAAAGATTTTACCAGTTCGGAGGATTGATATTCACGTTTTTTCTTCTTCATAGTTGGGTTTCGGGTTTCGGGTTTCGGGATGGGGTGATTCGGGGTTTTGGGTTGCGGGGTTTATTTTTTACTGTAGATTATTTTTATTCCAATTTTCTATGACCCATTTTTTATAAATGTTGATTTTTCCGCCTAATGTGTTGTATTCATTTCTTAATGTCTCAAATTCTAAGGAAAAATTAGGATATAATATCATGATTTTTTCCAGATGGTTAATTGTTTCATCATTACTCGCATGGCTGTAAATCAGGAAGCGAATGTTGTCATTCCTATAAGTTGATCTACCATAGCCTTCAACAATATTAGTAATGACTGAATCTGGAGATCTTCTTAATTTGCTGCCTAATTCAAACAGTTTATATTTGGGCAGAAGCAGGGAGGCTTTATGGGTTTTTAAAAATAAGTCGAAAGCTATTTTATAAATATCCAGATTTCTATAACTCATATCATTTGTGTTTTAGGATATTAAGTTAAGACAAAAAACGGTTTGATGATAAAGAATATTAGTCTTTTACTTCATATCTACGTCCACACATATTTACCTGCATTTAATACCTCGTAACTCGCATCCCGAACCTCTTACTAAACCTCAAAAATGATACTTTCCTCATTAATTTTCTTTACCACACTTTCCGTACGCTCTCTGTGAGTATCTGTAATGAAAATCTGTCCGAAACTTTCCTTGTTGACAAGTTCAATCAATTGCGAAACTCTGGTGTCATCAAGCTTATCGAAAATATCATCAAGCAACAGGATAGGAGTCTTTTTGGTGAGCTCCTTTACAAGACTCATCTGGGCCAGCTTTAAAGAGATCAGGAACGATTTCTGCTGTCCCTGAGATCCGATTTTTTTAATTAAAACATCATCCATTTCAAAAAGAAGATCATCTTTATGAATTCCTTTTGACGTGTAAGTAAGCATTCGGTCTCTCTCAAGGCTTTCTTTTAAAAGATTTTCAAAAGAATCTTCCAGCAAATGAGATTCATAAATTACTGATACCGTTTCCTTTCCACCTGAAATAATCTGGTAGAAATTCTGAACAATTGGATTGAGCTGTTCTACAAATTCTTTTCTTTTCCTAAAAATTTTTGTACCGGACCTAATGATCGGATCATCATAGATTTCCAGAGAATCTTTGTCCCAGGTTCTGTTTTTGGCAAAATATTTCAGTAACGCATTTCGCTGCTGAATGGTCTTCTGATACTGAATAAGATCAAAAAGATATTCAGAATCCGTCTGAGAGATCATTGCATCCAGAAACTTTCGTCTGCTTTCCCCGGAATCGGAAATGAGATTAGAATCATAAGGCGAGATCATAACACTTGGAAGATAACCGATATGATCCGCAAGCCTGTCGTAGTTTTTATCATTTTTTTTGATGACCTTTTTAGCTTCCTTAGGCTGGGTGATTCTGATGATATCTTCGCTGTCGTCATTCTGAATTTCCGCATCAATGGTAAAAAAGTCTTCCTCTTGCTTAATATTGTTAAGATCCGTATTTCCTAAAAAGCTTTTTCCTACGGATAAATAATGCAAAGCATCCAGAATATTAGTTTTCCCCACGCCGTTATTGCCCACAAAACAGTTGATTTGCGGAGAGAATTCAAATTTTTTCTCAGAGTGGTTTTTGAAATTGTAGAGGGAAAGCTTCTTGATAATCATTCGTCAAAAATACTTCATTATTAGTAAAAATAAAAAGGGAAGTGCCGAACAAGTTTCCACCCCGAACGAATAATAAGCGTCATCTCTTTTATTTTCAGAGAAATAGATAAGAATATAAGTTATGATACTGGCCATAAAAAAAGCAAGCGCATATTCCAAATCAAGATAAAAAACAGAAATGATACTGCTGATGAAAACAAGTCCATAAGCAATGTACTTGGTATTTTGTACCCCAATCAGCATAGGAAAGGTTTTTACGGTATCGCTGTTCATATCGCGGATATCAAAAGGAAGAACAAGTGCGGTGATAAAGAAAAAGCTGATCAGGAAAATAGGAATACTAAATTCAGGAAGGGTAAGCCAGCAATTAACCAATGCCCATACTAATCCTACGTAAAAAACTTTCAGTAAAGGGATTTTCCGGATATAAACATCAAGAAAAAAACTATTGTAAAGCAATCCCAGTATGACAATGATAAACCACTTCAGCAGTCTTATTTCATTGTGGTTATGAATGATTAAAAAAGCACAGACAATTCCTGCTGCTGCATTGAGAATAAGTATTTTTAAAAAGTGCCTGGTATATTGGTATTTAGTATACAGATAACCACTGAAATAAGTAATAAAAATAAGTGCAAAGGTAGGGAAACGGAATGTGTTTTGCTCTTTCATGAAAAATACTGCAAAAAGAGTTCCCATAAGAGAGACATAAAGCTGGCTGTCTATAACGGTTTTTTTCAGTATTTTTAAGATGTTCATTTATCAAAATTAATATATATGAAAAGATTTTCCAAGATTTTTCTGCTTTTGCTTGTAATGCTGAGCTTTTCAACGGTATCCGCACAGAAATATTACGATACCCAATGGAAAAAAGTGGCTGAAAACAGTTCAAAAGGAGCTTATAAATCTAATCTTCCTATTATTTTAGACATACAAAAACAAGCCATGAAAGAAAATAATGCCTTTGAGCTGATCCGTTCTCTGAAAGCGGAATTCAGTATTGTAAACCAGACTGTTGACGATGACCAGAATGATGCTGCTTCTCAGTTTTTTAAAAAACTTAAAGAGGCAGAAGGAAAAATAAACGGAGAAGGTAAACTGGTGTACAAAGTTCTGCTGAATGGCTTTTTTATGGATTATTATCAACAGAATTCATGGAAAATAAACGGAAGAACCAACATCAACTCTCAGGATGTTTCGCAGATTGAGACATGGAGTAAGCTTGATTTTAAAAATTACCTGACTAAACATTTTCAGGAGCTTGATCAGGAAAAGCCTCAAATGAGAAAGATCTCGTTGGAAAAGTATAAAAATATCTTTTCAGAGACAGGAGACTTTGCCTATTTTCCGACATTGGCGGATTGGTATGCCGTTAAAAAAATAACGTTTCTATCTGAAAATAACATTTTTACCAAAAATGAGCTGGCCGCCAACCGTACAGCAATCAATGCAATGTATGATGAACTGATCGAACAGAATACGGGAAATCCAAAGTTGTATTTCATGAAAGAAAAGATAACGGAAAACTGTAATTTCAATCATTGCAAGGATAAACTTCAGCAGCTTCAGAATCTTTTGAAATCCAATGTAGAGGGAGATTATAAAGTGGTTATCATGGGAGACATCATGGATGAGCTTGTGGGTAAGAAGCCTAAAGAAGCTCTTGCATTAGCTGCACAGGCTAAAAATGAATATCCGAAATCTGTTTTCCTGGAGAATATTAAAAGTAAAGAAGCCCAGATTGTCAATCCTTATCTGACTTTAAAATATGAATCCCAGACCCAGAATAATCTGCCGGTTCATTTTGTTGCGCAGTATAAGAATGTATCAGAATTTACCCTGAATATTTATGAAGTAAAGGATGATTTTACATCACTCCTTCAATACGTTCAGAATTCTTATTCCAATACTTTCGGAGATCTGAAAAAGAATCTGGTAAGAAAAGAAACATTACAGCTTTCGGATCCTAAAGATTATCAGAATCATACCACTTCACTTGAAGTAAAACCTCTTCCTTCAGGAATATATGTAGCAGAATTTACGGTGGCGGGAGCAGATATGAAAGATACAGACTCCAGACAGAATTTATATTTTCTGGTTTCCGGAAACAGAATTATTTATCAGTCCAAAACAGACAGAAATCCTCTTTCCGACGAGCTGAAATTGGTTAATAGTGAGAATGGTAAGCCTTTAGCCAATGAAGGGCTTCGGTTTTATGAATTTGTTTCCAATAAGACTCTAACTAAAATTGAGGGAACAACCAATGCCAACGGAGTATTCAAGTTTCCTTCCACAGACAGCAAAGAATATTACAGAACATTCCTGATTCAACAACCTAAAACCAATGATTTCCAGATCATGCAGGTGTACGGAAACAGAGGATCGGTTGAAGATTACAATCCTAACAAACAAACCCGTTCAACTGCCCAGATCTTTATTGACAGAGGAATCTACCGTCCCGGACAGACTGTTTATTTTAAGGTGGTGAATATCAGAATGAATAAAGAGGTTGAAGCTGTTCTTTCAGGATTAAAGCAAAAAATCACTTTATTGAATACCAATAGTGAAGAGGTTTCTTCCCAGGAATTTACCACCAATGAATTCGGTTCTTATCACGGAAGCTTCATCCTTCCAAAAGGAAAACTGAATGGTAATTTTTATCTGAGAATAGAAGGGGAAAGCGCAGGATATAAAAATTTCAGGGTAGAAGAATACAAAAGACCAAAATTTGAAGTGACCTTTGATCCTGTAAAAGAAGAGTATAAGTATGGCCAAACTATTGATTTGAAAGGTAAAGCTGTGATGTTCTCGGGTGTTCCGCTGAGCAATACTACAGTGAATTATGAAATCAAAAAACAGAATATCCGATGGAGATATTTCAGCTGGTATCCGCAGAATGATGATAATGAAAACTCGATTCTGGGCGAAGCAAAAACCAATGAAAAAGGAGAGTTTACGATTCGTTTAGAACTTAAAAAAGATGAAAAGTTGGAAGGAATACAGATTGATAACTATGCAGTGAATGCATCTGTTACAGATATCAATGGAGAAACACAGACGGCTGATACCCAATTGAAAGTGGCTTCCGTTTCTCATTACATTCAGGCTGAAAATATCAGCAATACTTTTACAGGCGAAAATGTAAAAGTAAAAGTGGAAACCAAAAATTATAACGATCATAATCTAAAGAAACCTTATCAGGTTAAGTTATCGGAGCTGACTGCTCCGGACAGGATCTTCAGAGATAATTTCAAATCTGATGTTCAGAATCTTCCGAAATATTCAAAAGAAGAATTTATCAGCAAATTTCCACATGATCTTTTTGATAAAAACGATGAGATCAAAAACTGGAAAACTGAAAAAGTACTGATTGAAAGACAGCAGCAGCCATCCGCTGATAATTCTCAGGTAGCAGCAAGTCTTGATTTAGGAAAACTGGAAGCAGGGGATTATGAACTTGAACTTTTCAATATTGAAGGAAAAGATACGATCAAAACTTCACAGTATTTCAGTGTCTGGGATAAAACAGCTTTAAAACCCACTCAAAAAACTTTCCTTACAGTGATTGCTCCGAAAGAAGAATTGCCAAGAGGTGAAAAAGCTAAAGTATATGTGTTCTCGGCAATTCCTGATGCACTGGTGAATGTTTTTGTGCAGGATGGATCCGGGAAAACGGTTTCTGAAGTTCATCAGATGAAAAAGGGAATATTAGAATACACGGCTGAGATTCCTAAAGATAAAAGTGTTTCGGATCTTAACCTTCAGTTTCAGCTGGTAGCATTTAATGATGTGAATACACAATCTGTTTCCCTAAAAATAAAAGACACAGAAAAACCTTTGAAAATTGAAACAGTAACCTTCAGAGATAAGCTTGAACCTAACGTTAAAGAAAAATGGACGGTAAAAGTTACCGGAAATGACAAGGAAAAGATCAATGCTGAGGTATTAGCGAATATGTATGATATGTCTTTGGATCAGTTTGCTGCAAACAGTTACAGCTGGAGAAAATTATATACTCCATTTATAATAGTAACTTCTTATGGAATAAGAAATTATCTGCAACAGCAATACTATCAGAAAAGATTGAGGTATTTCGAAGACAGATATGTAACTGTTCCTCAGTTTAACTGGTTTGATGGCGATTTTGCTCACTATGGATTAAAAGGAAGAGTTTCAGGAATACAGGTTAGCAATACAGTAATGCCGGCTCCTGCTGCCGTTGCAAAAGAAGCTGCAATTGAACAAGTGGTTGTGACTGGATACGCAAAAAAATCTAATAAACAGTATGATACAGCCTCAGCTGCAAGAGTAAGAGCACAGGATGCTAATGGAGGTGTAGATTCGGATGGAGAAGATCTTGAAAAAACTCCTGTCCGTCAGAACCTGAACGAAACCGCATTCTTCTATCCGGATCTGAAAACCGATGCCGAAGGAAATGTCAACTTCGAGTTCACTTCTCCCGAAGCACTGACAAAATGGAAGCTGATGTTCCTTGCCCACACCAAAGATGCAAGAGCAGCTACCCTGGAAAAAGAAGTGGTAACGCAGAAAGAATTCTCAGTAACGCCAAATTATCCAAGATTTTTAAGAGAAGGTGATGAACTGAATCTACAGTCGAAACTTTCAAATCTTACCGATAAAAAACTGAATGGTTCTGCCGAATTACAGATTCTGGATGCCTTTACCAATGAAAATATTTCTTCAAAATTTGGAGTCACTTCCGGAGTACAAAACTTTAGTCTGAATGAAAACGGAAGCAGTGCATTAACATGGAAATTGAAAGTTCCGGACAATGTATCCTCAATTATCTTAAAAGTGGTTGCGAAAGCAGGAGCCTATTCTGACGGAGAACAACAGGCTGTAGCCGTATTACCTAACAGAATGCTTGTGACGGATGCTGTTCCGGTTTTTGTGAAAGAAGGAGAAACCAAAACATTTGTATTAGACAATCTTAAAAATAATACGTCCACAACAGCTTCCAATGTTTCCAATACGTTGGAACTTACAACGAATCCGATCTGGGAGATCATGTTTGCGCTTCCAAGTCTGAAAAATGATCAGAACAATTCTGCGGATGTTATCTTTAATAAATGGTTTGCAGATGTTTTGGCTTCGGAAATTTTCAAAGCCAATCCGAAAATGAAAACAGTTTTTGAAGAATATCAGAACAAAGGGCTATTACAATCAAATCTTGAAAAAAATCAGGAGCTGAAACAGTTGCTGCTTGAAGAAACTCCTTGGGTATTGGAAAGTAAAAATGAGGGTGAGCAGATGCAGAAATTAGCGTTGCTATTTGATGTCAATACGATGAAAAATTCTATCAATCAGGATTGGGATGATTTCAAAAAACTACAGAATCCTGATGGTGGCTTCTCGTGGTATCCCGGCTACCCAAGTTCTTACGGAACATCATTGTATATCCTTAAAAACTTAGGAAAAATCAATTCCTGGTTAAAAGATAACGTGAAAGACTATCAAAGTGCTGATCAGAAAGTTCTTGTAGCAAAATTGATTCAGTATGTAGACAATGAAGTTGCCAAATATTATGATGTGAAAAAAGACAATGTCTGGAACAACTGGGCGATCGATTATCTTGATACCAGAAACTATTGGGAGCAGCAATATCCTTTAAAAGGAAAAGGTGCTACCTTAAAAATATTGGTGAAACAAAAAGCAAAAACAGCGAAAATCACCGACTTTACATTCTTCGGGCTTCACCGTGCGGCATTATTAATGAACGATTATGGTCTGAAAGAGGTGTCAGATAAGTTAATGACTTACCTTAAAGAAACTTCCACAGATACCAAAACACAAGGAGTCTACTGGAAACAAAACCTGAATGATTGGGGATGGTTTGGTTCAAAAGTAGTTAACCATGCCGGAGCAGTGGAAGCTTTCAACAAATTGAAAGCTAATGATCAATCTTTTATTGAAGATATGAAGATATGGCTGGTAACCCAAAAAGAAGTCAACTCATGGGGAAGCTCAAGAGGAACAGCTGAGGTGATCTTTACCATTTTGAATTCAGGAAAATCATGGACTGGGGCTGAAAGTGATAAAGCAACGATTGTTTGGGGAGGAAAAGAACTGGCTCCTCAGACACAGGCAACTGGTTATGTAAAATCAACCGTGAAACCGGAAGCTATAGATAAAAATTTAGCGACCGTAACGGTTACAAAACCTGGTCCCGGAATTGTGCAGGGAGGATTGTTCTGGCAGTATTACGAAGATCTTGATAAAATTAAATCTTCTGAAAATTATATTTCTGTAACGAAAGAACTGTATAAAAAAGTGAAAACGGTAAACGGAGAAGAGCTTCAGAAAATTTCAACAGAAACCCCACTGAAAGTAGGAGATAAAGTAACCGTAAGGATGATTCTGAATACAGACAGAGCCATGGAATTTATTCATATTAAAGATATGCGTGCAGCAGGGTTCGAACCTGTAGATGTATTATCCGGATATCAGTGGAAAAATAATCTGGGCTACTATCAGTCAACCAAAGATGCTTCTACCAATTTCTATATTCAGTATATGCCGAAAGGAAAATATGTATTTGAATATGACGTCGTAGCCAATGCATCCGGTAAATTCTCCAACGGAATTACCACCATGCAGAATTATTACGCACCACAGATGAATGCCCATACAAAAGGAACTAATGTGGTGATTTCAGACTAAATTATAAAAAACTGCAGTAATTGTTACTGCAGTTTTTTGTTTATAATTTCAAGCAAAATAGAATAAAATCGAAAAATCAAACAATTGTTTAATTTGGAATGGTTTTTGGAATTAAGGTAATATCAATTAAAAAAATTATTAAAAGATGAAATTTTCTAAAACTTTAATTACAGGATTGGTATTGATGGCCGGAGTAAATGCTTTTGCACAAAAGAAAGCAGAAAAGTTTGAAAAACTACAGATTGAAATGTTCCCGAAAGCAAAAGAAGGTTATAAACAAGTATATATTCAGCTTCCCGTAGCAAAAAACGAAAACGATTTAAAAGTTGAGCTTTTTGTAGGTGCTGAAAAAATGTTAGACTGTAACAATTATTTCTTAATGGGAGAAATGAAAACCCAGGATCTTCAGGGATGGGGATACAACTATTATGAAGTAGAATCCAAAGGAGAAACAGCAGGAACTTTGATGGCTTGTCTGGATAAAAAACTGACTAAAAAGTTTGTTACCCTAAAGCCTGAAATTGTAAGATACAACAGTAAACTTCCATTGGTATTCTATGTACCGAAAGACATTGAAGTCCGTTACAGAATTTTACGTCCTGATGCTGCCATGAAAAAAGCAGTTCAAAAATAAATCAGCTTATTATAATTATATAAAAACTCCTCACAGCAATGTGGGGATTTTTCGTTTGTAATTAAATATTTTTCTCGCAGATATGCTGATTGAGCAGATTATTCATTCCAAGCCTATCCACTCTGTTTGTCATTCCGCAGGAATCCAGCTTCCAATATATTCACATTCGTCATAAAAAGATAGAGATTTTTTTCTATTGAATATCGTTTGATGCCTTTGTTCTCTGAGAAAAAATACAACAAAAGAAAGCAGGAAAAAGTAGAGTTAAATATTTTTTTCAAAGTTCTTTTAGTTTTAATTAACATTTAAACGCTTTGTTCAAAACTTTATTTTGCAAGGCTTTAAACTTAAACATAATTTAAACATACTTTAAATTCACTACGCTGTAGAATTATCTTTGAAGATTTTAATGATTTTTGCATTATATTTGTTGCAAACATAAATCATGAAAAACAATTTATTGATTTTTACGGTTAGTTTTTTTGTTTTCCCCGCTTTTGGCTGGGCACAGTCTGCGCCGGATTTTAAAGAACTTCTGGACAGTGCTATGGTTCGGGATTCGAACCTTAAAATGCAGATTACCCAAAACAAACTTACCGATCTTGACGAACACAAACTGAAAGATATTTTTCTTCCAACCCTGGAACTGAGTGGTAAAGCCGGCTATCTCAACGGAACAGCAAGACTTACATCACCCGAACTCAATCTCACTCCCTTTATCAATATTCCCGAAGGGACTTTCAACAATAATTTCAATGTATCCGGATTTTCAGGTATTGCCAAGGCAGATGCCAAAATGCTGCTGTATTCAGGAGGAAAGGTGAAGTACATGAAAAAAGCGGTGGAAGAAAAGAAAAAGTCTGAAGATATCCTTCTGGAAAAAACAAAAGATGAGGTGATTGCCACCATTTCCAAAGCCTATGATCAGTTAGCATTGATTCATCAGTCTAAAAAGGTTCTGGATGAAAGTAAAAAAAGATTGGATATCAACCGAAAAACAGCTGATAAAGCGCTTGGCTATGGTTTGATAACGCCTTATGACCATAAAAAAATTGAACTCGCCCAGGCTACTCTGGATGCAAAAATGGTAGAATATGAAGGGAAAAAAGAACTTCTTCTTACCCAGCTTTATATTTTGACAGGGATTCAAAAAGAAAGGCTCAGAATGATTGATCCTGTATTATCTCCTGTAGAATTGCTGGCTGCAGAAAAAGGAATTGAACAGAGAGCAGAAATCCGTGCACTGGAACATGGAATCAGTGCGGCAGACTATAAAATAAAAGCAGAAAGAACGTGGATGATTCCTAAAGTACAACTGATGGCTTCTGCCTATTATATCGGATTGTACGGGAACAGAATAAAATCTTCGGAAAATGTAATCCCTGCTGTGCCAATTCTTGGATATGAAGGGAAAAAGCTGGATTGGAGACCTAATAATATCAATGTATTTCCATTGATAACTGCAGGGGTTGGTTTTAAATGGGAAATCTTTGATGGTAAAGAAGGAAAACATGCTGAAGAAACTGCCAAAGTCGGAAAAGAAGTATTGCAAAATCAGAAAGAAGATGCTTTGAAAAAGCTGACATTAAATCTTGCCAATAATCAAACCAATTATGATATCGCTTCTGCGCAGATTACCCTGAAAGCCAAAGAAAAAGAGCTGGCTAAAAATGCACTCGTACAGGCAGAAAAAGAATTCAGATACGGAATGAGCAAATCTTCACAGCTTATTGATGCCGAAAATGATCTGGAAGTTGCAGAACTGGAATATCAGAATGCCATTTTCAACCAGAGAAGAGCGGGAATAGAACTGATGAGATCTACCCAGGAACTGGATATCACCAAATTTTATTTAATCCCTTAAAAATTTAAATGATGCATAAAAATATATCTATACTCTTCGCTGCTCTGTTTTTATTGGGGAGCTGTGACAAAAAAAACGAGAAAATCAAAGATCCGGAAGGAAAAACCAAAAAGGATGTGATCTCTTTTGCCCCTAAAGTTACCGGAAGGATTCTGAAAATATATGTTTCTGAAGGTCAGACTGTGAAAAAAGGAGATACCCTGGCTCAGCTTGATGTACCGGAAGTTTCTGCAAAAATTGCACAGGCGCAAGGAGCAGTAAGTGCGGCTACGGCTCAGGAGCAGATGGCAAAAAACGGAGCGACAGCCGATCAGATGAGACAGCTTCAGGCCAAATATAAGGGATTGAAGGAACAATATGAATTTGCTCAGAAATCCTACAGAAGAGCCAATAATATGTTCCGCGACAGTTTAATGTCTCCACAGGCCCATGATGAAATCTACGCAAAATTACAGGGCGCAAAGGCACAATATGATGCTGTAGTGGCAGAACTGGATGATGTGAAAAGAGGAACCCGTTTCGAAAAAGTAGAAATGGCGGCCGGACAGGCATCACAGGCTAAAGGCGCTTTACAGGAAGCAAATGTAGCCTATTCCGAAAGATATATCATTGCCACCAATGATATGGAAATTGAGACCATCAGCTTAAATACGGGTGAATTGGCAACTGCTGGTTTTGCTCTGTTCAACGGATATATTCCGGAGAGTACGTATTTCAGATTTACCATTCCTGAAAGTGCTATTTCAAAGTACAAAAAAGGGCAGGAGGTTACCATGCAGGTAGTCTATAACAAAGAAAACCTGACAGGAACTATCGTGTATATCAAACAGCTGACAAAGTATGCAGATATCACCACGGCTTACCCGGATTATCAGTTGCAGGATGCGATTTACGAGATCAAAGTAAAACCCAAAGACATGAATAAGGCTAAAAATATTTTAGTCAATGCCAATGTAATCCTGAAATAAATTGAAAAGAACTGATGAAGTTTCCTGAATTTCATTTCGTTCTCCACTTATAAAAATATACAGATGAAAGAATTTTTCCGTCTTTTGAAACGTGAGTTCAAACTTTTTATCGGCAATTCTACCTTAAGGACGGTGTTCTTTTTGGCACCGGTTTTCTATGCCACCTTGCTGGGGTTTGTCTACAAAAGCGGAAAAGTTGAAAATACTCCTGTTTTGGTTGTTGATAGAGACAATACACCGTTATCCAACCAACTGACGGAAATGTTGGATGATAACAAAAGCATCAAAATTATCAGATATCTGCAGGAACCTCTCAGTATTAAAGATGAGGTGATCCGGCATGAGGCTGCTGCGGTAGTAATTATTCCCTCAAGATTTGAAGGAGATATGCTGCAGAAAAAATATCCGGAACTGAATGTTTATATCAATACAGGGAACGTTTTAACAGCAAATTTCGCATCGAAAGCGCTTCAGCTGACCATAGGAACATTTTCTGCGGGAGCTTCCATCAAAGCTCTTCAGAAAGCAGGAATGCCCGCTGTAAAAGCTGCAACACAATACGAACCTTTCAAAGCCAATTATATAACCCTTTTCAATACAACCGGAAACTATCTGATCTTTATGTGGCCTGCAATGCTGGCAGTAGTGTTACAGCAGGTTATTTTATTAGCAATGGCAGTGAGTTTTGCTGCAGAATTCGAAAGAGGATCTTTTGTGAAAGAATATTTAAAAATGAAAAAATGGGCCTTCCCAACCATGTTGATTAAAGTCATTCCAATTTGGGTGTTTTCTGTTCTCATTGTAGGTATTTACTACTTTATGCATATGATTTTTCATGTTCCGATGCCGGAAGGAATTTTTAATTTTATTCTCCTCACAGCGGTATTTGTAGGATCGGTTTCATTTCTGGGAGTATTCATCAGTATTCTGATTCCGGATGCTTTGAAGGCGACACAAATCCTGATGGTCATTGCTTCGCCGGCTTTCATTATCAGTGGTTTTACATGGCCTTTGAATGCAATGCCTGCTTTTGTACAGTTTATCGCAAATATAATTCCGTTAACTCCCTTTTTACAGGCTTTCAAAATTTTACTGATTCAAAAAGGCTCAGTGGAACTTACATTCCCTTACCTGAAACACTTAAGCATCCTTTTAGTAATATATGCGATCATAGGCTGGATTGCTTTAAAGATCAAACTATGGTTTATTTTCAAAAAATCTGCACCACAGGAAATTACAATTGAGGACACTTCTCGGGAAGAGATAGAGTAGTTTTTGGCTAATTTGTTGCTGGTTTTTAAGTCAGAGGTTGATAGGATGCTGGTTTGCTGGTTACTTTTGATAGTATATGGGCTGAAAGATGATCAGTATCTATACCCGACAAATTAAAGAGCAGGGAAAAATACGTAAAAAATAATCGAAAAATAGCCGAAAAACTTTCGAACTCGAATCCCGTACCCCGTAACTAGTATCTCATAACAAGCACCCCTCAATTTTTTCATTCAACAATAAAATCAAACAAAAAAACTGATATATTTGTCCATAGTAAAATAGAAATTATATGGAAAATGTATTTGATGCAAAAGATGCTCAAAACTATATAGATAGGATCAACAAATTGGTAGAAGATACTCACGGTTTGTGGGGGAAAATGACAGTAGACCAGATGCTGGCACACTGCTGTATTACCTATGAAATGGTATATGAACCGGAAAAACACAAAAAACCGGGAGCGATTGCAAAATTTATATTAAAAACTTTTGTAAAACCTAAAGTAGTGGGAGAAAAAGCATATCCAAGAGATTCACCTACCGCTCCACAGTTTTTGATTACCACCAGAAAGAATTTTCATGAAGAAAAAACAAGACTGATTGGTTTTATCCAGAAGACTCAGCAGCTGGGAGCAGATGCGTTCGATGGTAAAGAATCTTTTTCTTTCGGAAAACTGAATTCCCAGGAATGGAACAACATGTTTGCCAAGCATCTGAACCATCACCTGGCACAATTTGGTGTTTAAAACCACACACTATATGAAAAAAAAATTATTACTTTTCATGTTGGCTGCCAATTTTGTATCGGGCCAGATGCCGGACATTTCCAATACATGGCTGAACAATAGTAAACCCTATATAGGAACTATCGGAAATAAAGGTCAGGAACTGAAACTGAAGATTAATATATCTGAGCAGAATAAAAAAAATGATCAGGAATATTTTGTTTCAGGTTATTCTCTTGTGGATACCAGTTATGCAAAATTTGAAGGGAAAATTACCATTTCAAAATATAAAGATTCCAAAAAACAGGGAACAGTATACGGAGAATATGAGCTGGCCGAAGAGAATAAAGGAAAACATTCCGGACTTTTCAAAGGGAAGTTTGTCTACAATTTCAAATGGAATAGAAAGACAGAGAAAATTGAAGAGCAGCACATTGAACTTACAGGTGACTGGAAAAGTTATGACAGAACCCTTGAGTTTAAGACTCATCTGAAAAATCAGTAACAGGACCTCATCATCTTACAAAATACCTCAGACCTCAGGTCTTACCCTTAAAAACTTATTAATATTATGAAACTAGGCGCATTTTCAATCAGCTTAAGCGTAAAAGATCTTCAGAAATCCAAAGACTTTTATGAGAAGCTTGGGTTTACAACTATGGCAGGAACAGAAGCACAAAACTATCTGATCATGAAAAACGGTTCTACGCTGATAGGACTTTTTCAGGCAATGTTTGATGGAAATATGCTTACTTTCAATCCGGGATGGGACGAAAATGCACAGAATCTTGAATCTTTTGATGATGTGCGTGAAATTCAGAAGAAATTAAAAGAAAGCGGAGTAGAAATCGGCAGAGAAGCCGATGAAACCACTTCGGGTCCGGAGCATATCTACCTGAAAGATCCCGATGGAAATATGATACTTATAGATCAACACAGATAATAATTAAAAACACATTGATGATGAGAATATTTAAACGTATTTTTTTACTATTAGCCACATTACTAATCATTTTGCTGGTTTGGGCTGCTTTTATTCCGGGTGACTGTCAATATGAAAAGTCGATTTCTATTAATGCACCGGTGGAAAAAGTGTGGCAGAACACCAATACCCTCAAAGCAATGGACCAATGGAACCCATGGAATGATCTTGATCCGGGCATGAAAAAAGAGTGGACGGGAACAACCGGCCATCACGGAGAAAAAGTTTGTTGGGACAGTAAAAATAAACAGGCAGGAAAAGGCTGTCAGGAATTAAAAAAAGTGGATGCTGCAGGTAAAAGAATAGATACGGAAATCAAATTTCTTACACCTTATGAAAGTGAAGCAAATTCTTATATAACAGTAATTCCGGAAGGAAGCGGAACTAAGGCAACATGGGGATTTACCTCAGAGATACCTTATCCGTTTACCCTGATGAAGCTGTTTATGAATATGGAGGATGCTGTTGGAAAAGATTATCAAAAAGGACTTTTAAGATTAAAAGCACTCTCTGAGAAACCTCAATAAAAACAAACTAAACTTAAAAAAACAAACTGAACTTAAAAAACAATTATGGCAACACTAAACATTTATTTAACATTTAATGGGAACTGCAGAGAAGCATTCGATTTCTATAAGTCAGTTTTCGGGGGAGAATATCTTTACATCGGAAATTTTGGAGAAATGCCGCCGGTGGAAGGTAAGGAAACCTCTGAAAAAGACAACAATAAAATCATGCACGTTTCCCTACCCATCTCAAAAGAAACCACATTAATGGGAAGTGATACCAGAGAAGCAGTGGTTCCTTATTTCAACGCCGGAAATAATTTCTCCATTTCCATCAATGCTGAATCTAAAGAAGAGGCTGAAAAGCTTTTCAACGGTCTTTCTGCTGGCGGCCAGGTAACGATGCCAATGGGAGATACTTTCTGGGGTGCTTATTTTGGAATGTTTACCGATAAGTTCGGGATTAACTGGATGGTTAATTATGATGACCCGGCCAAAATGCAGCAGCACTCATAAAATTTATCTTTGCAATCAAAATAATAAAAAAACCGACAGGCGCCTGTCGGTTTTTTTTACTGATAAGTTGCTGTGTTTTTATTTCTTTTTAATGATTTTGTAGCTACCTGATGCTGTTGTGATGAGATAAATTCCGTCAGGGAGTTCGCTAATATCGATCCTGTTTTCACCTTTTTCAGCTTCTGCTGATTTTAAAAGTTTCCCAGACTGGTCATATAAAGAAACTTTGTCGCTTTTCTTCAGACCATCAATATAGAATATTCCGGAAGTTGGATTAGGATAAATATTCTTTTTGTCTTTGATAGAGTTTTCTGAAGTTCCCAGTGTGGAAATTTTTGTCCATGTAAATGCGTCAAGACACATATAAACATATCCTCCGGTGGATTGCAGCTGGATTTCATCAATGGTAGTATTGCTGTTATTCTGACTATTCAGGGTGGAAAGATCAATCAGGGTAAATCCGTTGTTGATACCTGTCGTTCCCGTAGTTGCATTAAATGTAGTATTAAATCCGGATGTTTTTGTGGTGGTGAACTTTGTAGCTCCTCCTAATTTTCCCGTAATAATAAGTGTTCCTGATGAAGCAGACTGGTTTAAAGCAATATTGCTTAAGAATACCCAAAACTTGGATACAGTGAATGCAGAATTGCTTTTAACACTGAAAGAGGGAGAACTGATATTGGTTGTTCCTGTGTTGTCAATATAGACGTTGTCATTGGCTGTTCCGTCCCAGCCGGTGTTTGGATAATTGCCCTGAATTCTGAAAGTTCCGGCCTGTGATACGATATTGAAGGTATATCCGTTGCTGGTAAAGCTTGTGCTTCCGCCTGATGAAGTTTCAAAAGTTACAGTAGTTGTCTGTGCATTGATTGCTGCAATATTACTTAAGAAAGTAAAGATTACAAAAAAGATAATTGTTTTCATGATACAGATTTTTAATGTTAGCATAAGACCATAGGCTTCCGGGACCGTTTATATGTTCTCGGATTTTTCCCGTAAAAGGATACCACAAAGCAAGTGAGAAATGCAAAGTGACAACAGCGTATTAAATGCCGAATTGAAAAACAGGTAGAAATACGCAATTTCGTTGGTTTTTATTATTATAATTTTGAAAAAAGAATATTATGTTAATTAAAATGAATGTATTTCACAGTATGGTTAGTTTTTTTTCATAACTTGTAATGTGTAGCTGCAGTAACTTTATTCTAAACCTATTATATAATTTAAAACGAGAAAAACTATGGAATTACCTAAACATGCAGTCTTATTAGATGATGCTAAAAAATGGATCAGCAATTGGCAGAATACAGAAATTATCGATGGAACATCTATCCGGGCCCACCTTATCCCGGCAAAGGACGTTCATGATATTTTTATTAATGACAAAGGATTTGAGAGATACCGGGGATATAATGCCATTACCGATGAAGGTGAATTTAAATTTCTTCTGGTGGGCGTAGATGCAGATAACAATGATATTGTAGATTATGATAAAGGGTATTATGTATATGACATGACAACACCTTGCCCAAGCGTATGCTCCACCGCAAAATGGTGGAATCTGTAATCTTAAAACCCTGGATTATTGGATCACTGGATTGAAATATTGTCGTTAATTGGAAAAGGCATTCTGCTGATTAATCTGGCAGTATACTGTATAGGCTTTTCCGGAAGAGGAAAAGCCTATACATTCTTCATCGGCTATTTGGTCTGGATATTAGTATGTGAAATTGTTTTTTATGTATTGAACTCACAGAAGATCAATAATCTGTTTTTCTCACATTATTATCTGATAGGTCAGTTTTTGTTACTGGGGTTATTCTTCCATGAAATTGTAACGGAAAAATACCAGAAAAAAACAGCACGTACACTTTTAATTATCATTCCTGTAGTTCTTGTTATACAGTATATCATATACCCCGAAAAGTATTATGTTTTTAATCTTTTTGAAATTTTTGTCACATCTTATTCTATCATAATTCTGGCATTATTTCATTTATATAATATACTGGATACCCAAAAGAAATACAATTATATAAGCCTGGGACTTTTACTTTATCTGATAAGCAGTACCGTAATATTTTTGTCGGGAAACCTGTATACGGTGATGAACAGAAAACTGCATAAAGAGATATGGGTTTTCAATGTTGTTATGTTTATTGTGTATCAGATTTTTATTCTGACAGACTATCTGTCTTCCCGCAAAAAAAATGTGTAATCACTGTTATGATTTTACAAAATGAATGAGAATACAATTATTTCCACTATCGTTTATACCTTTCTGGCATTTACCTTACTGGCCGTTACCCTGATTATATTTTATTATTTTTCTAATAAGAAGATAACAAGAAACCTTATTCAGAAAAAGGAGCTGGAGGTCAGGTACGAGAAAGAGCTTACCCACGCCATTATCAGTGCCCAGGAAAAAGAAAGGCTGAGAATTGCACAGGATCTGCATGATGACATCAGTTCAAAACTCAGTGTGGTTTCTTTAAATATCCATCTCCTGGATTTTGATAATCTGGCCAGAGAAGAATACAACGATCTGAAAAATAAAATCATACATCTGGTTAATAAAACAGCAGAAAGTGCCAGACAAATCTCGCACGATCTCCTTCCTCCGATTTTAGAAAAATTTGGACTCCATGCTGCAATAGATGCATTGTGCTCAGAAATTAACCTGTCCAAAACCCTGCAGGTTACTTATTCCAACAGCTTATACTTTGCAAAAGCAGAAGAAGAAAAAAATTTGCATATCTTTAGAATACTTCAGGAGCTCATTAACAATTCCATAAAACACGGAGAAAGTACACATATTGATATAGAATTTTTGGGAAAAGACGGAAAAAATACCTGTATCTATAAAGATGACGGTAAAGGATTTGATCTGAATGAAAATACTTTGAAAGAAGGATTAGGCTTAAGAAATATCAGAAGCCGGGTAGAACTGATCAATGGAACACTGAAAATTGAAAGTGAAAACAATAAAGGAATCACTGTAGAATTTACATTTTAAATCATTATAAAATGGAAAAGGATATCATTCGTGTCATAATTGTAGACGATGAAGCGCTCTTTCGTCAGGGAATTTCATTGTTGATACAGAGAGAAAAAGATATTGAACTGGTAAGTGATTTCAGCAACGGCAAAGAGCTGCTGGATGAGCTTGTAACCCTGGAAAAACTGCCTGATATTATCCTGATGGACCTCAATATGCCGGAAATTAACGGAGTAGAAGCTACCAAACAGATCCACATCAAATATCCCCAGATTAAAATTATTGCCTTAACGAGCTATAACACGAAAGCATTTATTGTCAATATGATACAGTCAGGGGCCTGTTCCTTTCTTAAAAAAAACTCAAGTCCAGCTGAATTACTTACTGCAATCCGTGAAGTACACAGCAAAGGTTTCTTTTATAATAACGAGGTAATGGAAGCTTTACATCAAAACCTTACAGAACCTAAAAAGAAAGTTTCCAGTATTTTTGATGCCAATCATATTTCCAAAAGAGAAAAAGAAGTATTGGAACTCATCTGCAAACAATACAACACTTC
The DNA here is from genome assembly GCF_020733145.1 of Chryseobacterium sp. X308. NCBI lineage: Bacteria > Pseudomonadati > Bacteroidota > Flavobacteriia > Flavobacteriales > Weeksellaceae > Chryseobacterium > Chryseobacterium sp. X308. The sequence goes on along the minus strand of NZ_JAJFZH010000019.1, from coordinate 31,193 downwards.
TGAGATTGCTGATCAGCTTTTTATAAGTTCCAGAACCGTTGAAGGTCACCGCAACAGCCTTCTATTGAAAACCGGAGCCAAAAATACTGCCGGTTTAGTGGTATATGCCATAGAAAGTAAAATTGCAGATATGAATTATTTAAAAGACAGATTCGAATAACTATTCCTACAACTGTTTTTATTAAAAATTAAATGAAATTTATATTTTCTGATTAAATTAGCCTTTGTTTTGAAAAGCAGAGCCCAATGGTTTGCTTGTGAGAAACAATAATTTATAGTTAAAAACAGAAAATATAAAAGATGAAATTTACAATTGAAAACATTAAAGCAGAGCACCAGAAAGTAAAAAGCGGTGCTGATTTTCCGCAATATATTCAGGCTATAAAAGCATTAGGTGTCTCCCACTACAAAGCATACGTTTCAGACGGAAATACTGAGTACTTTAATACTGACAACCAATCTGTGCAGACCGGAAGCAAATATGATTCTCTTCCTGTTTCCGATGTTTTGAATCTTGAAAATTTTAAAATAAGACTGAAACTTCACCAGCAGGGAGGAACAGATTATATAACTTTCTGTAAAGACTGCGCAGAAAACGGAATCAATGGCTGGACAATGGATCTTCATGCAATGACCTGTACTTATTTTGACCAGATTGAAACGGATGTTCTTACCGAACAGGTGCCAGGATAATCTTTTACAAAAAAATACGGGTGCAGACCATTGCATCCGTACTTCTTTAAACTAACTTATAAAATATTGTTTGCTATTATTGATTTAAAATATTAATTTTGTTAAAAACGATAGATAATAGTAATTGGTAAATATGAGAAAAGTTTTTACGAAGTTGGCGTTCACAGTATTAGGTTTGGGATCCATTTTGACATTTGCTCAAAAAAATGATCTGGGAGCATGGTATATGTATTTTGGAAATAATAAGATCAGCAAGAAGCTGAACTGGCACAATGAAATTCAGTACCGTAATTTCGATGCGGTTGGAGACCTGGAACAGTTACTGATCCGTACAGGGATCGGATATGATCTTACAGAGAACAATAACAATGTTTTATTGGGATATGGTTTCATTCTCAGCCAGCCTTACATCAACGGTGAAAAAAAAGAAAATATTGAACACAGGATTTTCCAGCAGTATATTACCAAGCAGAAATTCGGACGTTTTTATCTTCAGCACCGCTATCGTTTGGAAGAACGTTTTCTTCAGGATGATTTCAGAATGAGATTCCGTTATATGCTGGGAGTCAATATTCCGATTACTCAAAAAGAATTACTTCCGAAAACCCTTTACGCATCAGTATACAACGAAATTTTTCTGCATTTTGACAATCCGGTTTTCGACAGAAACAGAGTGTATGGAGCCTTAGGATATGTCATCAACAAAAACATGAGGATTGAAGCTGGTTATATGAATCAGATTCAGGAGAACAGAAACCGTGGACAGATTCAGGTTGGTTTTTATAATAATATCCCGTTCACTAAGAACTAATAAAATTATTACTGAATGCTGTGAGGAAAACCATTATTTGAAAATAGATCATCATAAACACTATAAAATAAACACTTATGCATTCAGGAAAAAGATTCGGAGCCCGGGAGTTCATTATCTGGACCAGGCGGAGCATTTACGCTTTGGTTATATTATCAGCTATTCCTACAGTCCTGTATTTTTTGGGCTGGAAGTTTCTTTCCGTTCCATGGCAGCCGATTGCGATCATGGGAACAGCGGTTGCCTTTATTGTTGGATTTAAAAACAATGCCAGCTACAGCAGACTCTGGGAAGCAAGACAGATTTACGGAGCCATTATTAATGACAGCCGTAGTTTTGGATATATCCTGAGAGATGCACTTCTTTCCAAAGACTCCGGTAAAGTAAAAGAAATGTTCCTTCGTCATTATGCATGGCTTACTGCATTGAGATTTCAGCTTCGTGAACCGCGAGCATGGGAAAACATGGGAACAGATCAGTTTGATGAATATGCTAAAAAATATGACATTCCGGAGAGACAGTCCAAACTGGATGAAGAATTGAAAAAATATCTTTCAGAATCTGAACTCCAGTATATTCTAAGCAAAAAAAACAGAGCGACTCAACTGATAGCCAGCCAGAGTAAAGCTTTATCCGAAGTTTACGAAAAAGGAGGAATCAATGATTTTCAATGGACACAGATCAACCAGCAATTGGTGAAGTTTACCGATAATCAGGGAAAAGCTGAAAGAATTAAAAACTTTCCCTATCCGAGAAATTTCTCTTCAATTACAACATATCTTTTGCTTTTATTCATTGTTTTTGTGCCTTTTGGATTATTGAAGGAGTTTGATAAATTAGGTGAAGGAACATCGGTAGAAGGCTGGACACTATGGTTTAATATTCCGTTTTCTTTATTGGTAACCTGGTGTTTCCATACATTGGACAGCGTAGGAGAGGCTTCGGTAAACCCTTTTGAAGGAAGTCCCAATGACGTTCCCATCACCCAGATCAGCCGTACGATTGAAATCGATATGAGAGATATGCTGGATGAGTCCGATCTTCCGCCAGCCATTACTCCGAAGAATAATATCGTGCTTTAGATTGATCTTTTTATGATCTCAGATATTGATTAATGACAGACTTCGAATATATCTGAACCTATCAGGTATGGGAAACAATAAATATTTGATACCTAAAAATAAACATAATACTTAAAAAAACGAACTCAAAATGATTCACAGCTATGTTATAATATCCATTGCAGTCCTGCTGTCTGTGATGATATTGGTAATGATCGGCCAGAAATTAAAAGTAGCTTACCCGATTTTTCTTGTCATTGCAGGATTACTGATAAGCTTTGTGCCGGGAATGCCGCGCATTGAAATAGAGCCCGATCTTGTTTTTCTTATTTTCCTGCCGCCTATTTTGTTTGAGGCAGCCTGGTTTACCTCATGGCAGGATTTTCATAAATGGAGAAAACAGATTTTTTCAATGGCCTTTGGATTGGTATTCTTAACCTCCATAGTCGTTGCTTATCTTTCATCTTCTATTATTCCCGGACTTACTGTGGCAATGGGTTTCCTGTTGGGAGGTGTCAATTCTCCGCCGGATGCGGTAGCCGCTACTTCGGTTCTGAAGCATATGAAAATTCCTAAAAAGATCACTAATATTCTGGAAGGAGAAAGTTTGATCAATGATGCTTCCAGTTTAATTGTATTTAAATTTGCACTGGCCGCCGTTATTTCAGGACAGTTTATCTGGAGAGATGCCGTTCAGGATTTCTTTACCATGGCCATCGGTGGAATTGCCGTAGGAGTGGCGGTTGGGTTTCTGTTTGGTGCTTTATTAAAAGTTATTCCGACCAATTCCAATATCGATACCATTATTACCCTTATTGTTCCTTACATTATGTATGTGGGAGCAGAACATTTCCATTTTTCGGGAGTGTTGGCTGTAGTTGCCGGAGGTTTATTGATGTCTTATAATTCACATTGCTATTTAAGCCATACCTCAAGGATTCAGTCGGGGAATGTATGGAGTGTTCTGATATTTCTGATGAATACCATCATCTTTATCCTGATTGGTCTTGAGCTTCCTATTGTAGTGGAAGGGATGAAAGAATATACCATTTCAGAAGGTATTTTCTACAGTGTAGTGATTGGCGGAGCGATTATCGGAACAAGAATTCTCTATAGTTACGCATTGATGTATTTCCCAAGAATCTGCTCTAAAGAATTAAGATTAAAAGTTCCCAAACCCGATTGGAGAGAGCCTTTTATCATCAGTTTTGCAGCAATGAGAGGAGTGGTTTCACTGGCTGCAGCCTTGTCAATTCCTGCTTTTTTACCCAACGGAGAAGCATTTCCGCATAGGAATATTATTTTATTTGTAACCTTCGTGATCATATTGATCACTCTGGTAGGGCAGGGTTTATTGTTGGCGCCCATCTTGAAATTATTAAATATTCAGGATGCCGGAAGCGAATTGCCGGAAGAAAAACAGGAGGTAATCCTTATGCGTAAACTGAAGGAAACAGCATTGCACAAACTGGATAACGATTTTTCTGAATTAGCTGTAACGAACAGCCTTGTGCGTCATCAAAAGCATAAACTGGAAAATGAAATGATGCTGATGGCAGACAAAGCCCAATGCATGGCTTCCACAGGAGATTATGTGTCTGCAATCAACGAAAACAAAGATGTCTTACGCCAGATCATTCAGGCTCAGAGAAACGAGTTACACAGAATGAAAAGAGAAAAGATCTTTGATGATCATGTGATGAGAACCATTGAAATGCAGCTGGATTTTGACGAAGCCAAGATCACAGGTTTTTCACATGGGTAATTACAAAATACACCACAAAAGTCACAAAAGATAAAAGTTAAAATGAACTTGCAGGAATAAAAAGTTCACAAAAGGAAAATTCTAAAATTTTAAAGGCTTACGTGTACTTCTCATGAGTAGAAATTTAAACTTAAATAATTTAGATAAAACTTTGTGACTTTTGTGGTTAAAGATTATAGGTAAAATGTGTACATTTAAACATATTAAATCCATCATATGAGTACACCCATCACTGTTCAGTACACCATCAATGCTCCGTCTGAAAAAGTCTGGAAAGCATTAACCGATAAAAATGAAATGAAATCCTGGTATTTTGATATCCAGGATTTTGTTTTGGAAACAGGTAAGGAATTCAACTTCTATGAACCGGGAGGTGAGAATAAATACCATCACCACGCACAGATTTTAGAAATAATACCCAATGAAAAATTAAAGCATACATGGTCTTATCCTGATTCTTCAGCCCTGAAGACCATTGTAACCTGGGAACTGCTGCCCGAAGACGGTCAAACTTTAGTAAAGCTGACCCATGAAGATATTGAAAACTTTAAAGACTTAGGAGAAGGCTTTTCAAGAGAAAATTTTGTAAAGGGCTGGAATACGATTTTGGGACAAAGCTTAAAAGAATATTTAGAAAAATAAATCATGATCACATTACACCCTTTTACGATAGAAGATGCTCCACAACTGATTTCAAAGATAAAAGACGAAAGAATGCTTCTTCAGTTTGCCGGTCCGGCATATCGTTTTCCTCTCACAGAAGAACAGCTGGAAACTGATCTGTTCAATGAAAACAGAACTCTGTTCAAAATTGCGGACCAAAGCGGACAAACAATCGGGCATGCCCAGATATTTCTGAAAGAAAAAACATTCCTGTTGGGAAGAATTCTGATCTGGGATGAGAACAACAGGGGAAAAGGTTATGGAAAGAAGGTGATGCAGGAACTTTTGAAATATGGCTTCAGTCATTTTGATAAAGAAACGGCAGAGCTGAATGTCTACGACTGGAATACCGGAGCTATTGAATGTTACAGAAAAGTAGGTTTTGCTTTTGACCCATACGTTAAAAGCGAAGCAAAGATTGATCAGGAAACATGGGTTTCCCTGAATATGAAAATTCACAGGAATAGTTTTGAATTACAGGAATCATGACACAATTTACCGCACTTCGTCCTGTTTTATGGACTGAAAATCTTGATGAAACCATAGGATTCTATATGCGTGTTCTTGGGTTTAGCCTTATGGACAGGAATAACGAATGGCAATGGGCTTCCCTTCGTAAAGATGAAATATACATCATGCTGTCTCAGCCTAACGAACATGAAAAAAATACTTCCATTGGTTTTTCCGGTTCGTTTTATTTCAATGTAAATAAAGTGGATGATCTTTGGGAAGACCTTAAAACCAAAGCCAAAGTCTGCTATGAGATCGAAACTTTTGAGTGGGGAATGAGAGAATTTGCGATATATGACAACAATGGATACATATTACAATTTGGTGAACCCGCAGATAATATTGGCAATACGGAATAAAATTTGCTATTTTTGGAGAAATATTTAGAAATTCAATGAAAAAAAGTATAATAGCGGGTTTCGCAGCGATTTTATTATTGGCGTCTTGTAATAAGGATAAAGAAATTCTTAATACATTAAACACTTATAATACTTCAATGGAGGCGAAGGGATACCATTTCGGAGATAAGCTTGAGCTTCCGAAAGAGGTAACGGAAAATGCAGAAAGCGTAACAATCAGCTTTGGAGATAAAGAAACAACAGATCTAACAATTGATCCTAAATTTTTCACATTAGGTGATAATGCCGTTACGTTCAATATTAAAACTAAGGGAGGTGAAGTTCTGAACCAGGATGCAACCATCAATGTATTTGCAAAAAATCCTGAAAAAAATATTCCTTATCAGATTGTAGCCGAATATCCTCACGATCCTAAAAACTTTGTACAGGGCTTCCAGATTGAAGGAAACACGATTTATGAAAGTGACGGGCAGAACGGATCTTCACAGATTTTAAAATATACGCTGGGAACAACCACTCCGCTGGCTTCTACGAAACAGGCTCAGGAAGATTTTTCTGAAGGAAGCACCATCGTGGGTGATAAAGTGTACCAGTTGACATGGCAGAGTAAAAAAGGATATGTTTATGATAAAAGTTCTTTAAAGCTGCTTTCAGAATTTGCTTATCCAAATGTATTAGGTGAAGGTTGGGGATTAACGTATGACGGAAAAAGCCTTATTGCTTCTGACGGAAGTAAACTTTTATATTTCCTTGATGTCAACGATCCTTCAAAACTGATTAAATACATTGCCGTTGCAGGAAGTTCTCAGGCATACGACCAGTTGAACGAGCTGGAATACCACAACGGATTTATCTATGCCAACGTATGGCAGAAACCGGTTATTTTAAAGATCAATCCGGCCAATGGAGAAGTCGTGGGAACTTTTGACTTTACTGAAATCGCAAAACAGAATACCAAAGGAAGTGATGATGTACTGAACGGAATTGCCTTCAAAGGGGATAATATGCTGGTGACAGGAAAAAACTGGTCGAAGATTTATGAAGTTCAGATCAAGTAATCTGATTCTATTGATAAAAATAAAAATAGCGTTCCCCTGGGAGCGTTATTTTCGTTTTGAGGATTAAATTTTAGTACTTTTGGCAAATGATTAAAAACTTCATGAAGCAAAATATTATGGCTGGTTTGGCAGCCGTATTCTTGTTGACTTCCTGCAATAATAACGAGAAAATGCTTGATTCTCTGGCTGATTATAACAATGCCAGAGAATCAAAAGGGTATCATTTCGGAGATAAACTTGATCTTCCCAAAGAAGTGACAGAAAATGCAGAAAGTATAACCATCAGTTTCGGAGATAAAGAAACAGCGGATTTAATTGTTAGTCCAAAGTTTTTTACATTAGGAGATAATGATGTAGTCTTCAGGATTAAAACAAAAAATGGAGAAGTCTTAAATCAGGATGCTACCATCAATGTATTCACAAAAACTCCTGAACAGAATATTCCATATAAAATAGTTGCAGATTACCCTCACGATCCCAAAAATTTTATTGAAGGCTTTCTGATGGAAGGAAATACAGTATATGAAAGTGATGGGATGGAGAATGCTTCCCAGTTGATAAAATATACTTTAGGGTCATCCACTCCGATAATTGTAAAACAACAGCCTGCTGAAATTTTCTCCGAGGGCTGTGCAATAGTTGGAAATAAGATTTATCAGTTAACTTATAAAAACAAAATAGGTTTTATTTACGATAAAAATACGTTTGAAGAACTCTCAAAATTTCCTTTGCCCAATACAATAGGAGAGGGATGGGGACTGACGTACGACGGAAAAAATCTGATCGCTACAGACGGTTCAAAAAATCTTTATTTTCTGGATATCAATGATCCCTCTAAAGTAGTGAAAACTATAGCAGTTGGCGGGAATTCTGAAATTTATAATCAGCTCAATGAGCTTGAATATCACGATGGCTTTATATATGCTAATGTGTGGCGACAACCGGTTATTTTAAAGATCAATCCTGCTAATGGAGAAGTAGTGGGAACTTTTGATTTTACAAAAATTGCCAAACAAAATACCAAAGGTACTGAAGATGTCCTGAACGGGATTGCTTTTAAAGGTGATCATATGCTGGTGACAGGAAAGAACTGGGAAAAAATTTATGAAGTTGTTTTTCAGTAATAAACTGTTCTTAATTTTGATTAATAGTAAAGAAAATTTTATTAGGCTAAATCATCTTTTGAGTGAACGTAATTTTTCAGTAAATTGACCCCATTAAAAAAACAGAGTGAAGTTTTTAAACATAGTATTTTTTTTCCTTTTCTGTACGGCTTCAGCGCAGGACGTACTTCCTTTAGATACTTTAAAACTGAAGGAGGCAAAAGATATGCTTGCCGATGACTACGGAAATCTGTATATCTATAAAAACAAAGATTTTAGTTTTACCAAATATGATTCCCTTGGAAAACAGATCGGAAAAATGATGCTCACTGTTCCGTACAAAGTACAGACCGTACAAAATCCTCTGAATGTGCCATTGTTTTCTGAAAATGCCCAGGAAATGAAATTTGTAGACCAGAATATGAATGAGATTCAACGATTGGATTTTAAACAGAAATTTGGTTTTATCAGAATGGCTTATGCCGAAGATCTGCAGCAGCTCTGGCTTTTGGACGACAGTACAAAACGCTTGATACAGTATAATTTCAGGAATGATACCACCATCAATTCATATCCTTTTGACATCAGTTTTGAAGACCTGATGGATATGCTGGTCTATGAAAATAAGGTTTATATCTTAACGAGAAAACATATCAGAATCTATAGTCTGAAATTTGAAAAATTTTTTGAAGCCCCGCTGGAAAACGGAAAACGGTTTCGAAGAGAAAATGATGTGATCATGGTTATCGCGGGTAATTTCATTTCACAATACATCCCTGAAAAAGGTATGGCAACTGTTTTCGAAGATCAGGAAGCGCAAATTGTGGATAAAAACATCCTCTCTTATTTTGCAATCAAAGGGAACAAACTCTATCTTTACAGCCTTGAAAAAGTAAAGAAAGCCCAACAGCAAAAACAGCTCGAAACTCAGCCGGAATCTCCTCCGCCATCTACAGAAAAACCGGTAGAAAAGACGGAAGAAAAGCCAGATGAGAATACAGTAGAGAAACCTTCAGACAATACTTTACAGAAATTGATTGAAGATATTTCTCAGGTTCAGACTGAGGCTGTCGAAAAACTTATCAACTAATTCGTAAATACAAGGAAAAAGAATATTATGCATATTGCAGTTACAGGAAACATCGGAGCCGGAAAAACAACTTTGACAACGATGCTTTCCAAGCATTACGGATGGGATGCACAATTTGAAGATGTAGATCATAATCCTTATCTGGAAGATTTTTATTCAGACATGAGCAAGTGGAGTTTCGCGCTGCAGGTGTATTTCCTGGGAAGCAGATTCCGTCAGGTAAAGGAGATCAGGGAAAGCGGGAAAAACATTATTCAGGATCGTACGATCTATGAAGATGCCCATATTTTTGCGGAAAACCTGAATGATATGAACCTTCTTTCAGACAGGGATTTCAATAACTACTCATCAGTATTTGATCTGATGAAGTCTTTCGTATCTGCTCCGGATCTTTTAATCTATTTGAAATCTGATGTTCCTAACCTGGTTAAAAAAATCTATAAAAGAGGTCGTGAATATGAAGCATCTATCAGTATTGAATATCTTTCCAAACTGAATCAGAAATATGAAAAATGGATCTCCAACTATACAGAAGGAAAACTTTTGATTGTGGAAGTGGATGATCTTGATTTCGTTGAAAAACCTGAAGATTTCGGGTTTATTCTGGAGAAGATTGAGGCAGAGCTACACGGATTGTTTTAACATATTTTTATCACAACATTAAGACAGACTCAGGGTAAATCTTTTTAAATTTGTTAAGATCAAGTTTAATTTTTGAATAATGTATCATGGTAGTTAAAGTTTTACATAACGGAAACTGTTCAAAGTCAAATGCTGTACTGGAGTATCTTGACGAAAACGGAGTGCCTTTTGAGATCATTAATATTGTTGAAGATCCTTTAAGTCCTCTTGAAATAAGAACGGTGTTGAAGAAACTGAATCAGAGTGTTTTTCATATTATCCGTAAAACCGATAAGCTTTACGTTGAGAACTATGCAGATAAAAACTATTCGGAAGAGGAATGGATAAAGATTCTTTCCGAAAACCCATCTTTAATACAAAGGCCCATTCTGGTAAAAGGTTCAGTAGCAATGCTGGGAAGACCTATTGAAAATGTAAAGTTCTTTATTGAAAAATAGATGAAACTTAATAAATAAAAAAGATCCGTTCTGTTAAAGGGCGGATCTTTTATGTTATGGTTTTTTTGTAGTAACCGGGCCGTTTATCGCTTTATATAAAGCTTCCAGTTCTTTTGGAGGACGTCCGGAATCAAATTCTGAGGAGGTATACTCTTTTCCGCCAGCGGTAATGATCATAGATGATATCATTGCCTGGTCAGAATATCTGCCTGTAGTTGGAGATTTGAGTTCAGATATCTTCGGTAGGTCAATGTTCTGAGCCAGCCTGGAAACTGCCAGCCATTCGGCGGTGGAGATTTTGGTATTCGTAATCTCTTCGTTGATATTGGATTCTTTTGAGGAAGGAGTGAAAACAATATCTCTGCTGAACCCTCTTGTTCTTTCTGTTAACCGGATCTGTTCAATTTTTTGTTGTTGAACTGCAGAAGAGATATTTGGGGTATTATTTTCGCTGTTATTTTTGTGCATACAGTTTGTAGCAGAGGTTGCTAAAATGACATTAAATAGGATCAGTTGGATGTTCATCATATTCTGTTTTTATGTATTAATAATAAAAAAACCGCTTCATCATGATGAAACGGCCTTTGTTTTTACAATAGAATAACGCCTTCTATTTTTGCTACTTCTTTATAAATATTCACTACCTGATTGGCATCCAGAACAAATGCATTGATATTGCAGGCCGTGTATTTCCCATTTTTGCTTTCGCGGTTTCCCAGTGTAAATTTAATACCATCAAAAACTCTGTAAATTTCAGTAAGTTTTGCCTGGTCTGTAGGAATAATAAATTTAAATAAATAATCCTCCGGAAAATCATGATGATCCTCCAGCTTCTCCCTCAAAGACTGATAAAAGTCTTCAGGGCTTGCGTGTTGATTTCCTTGTAATATATCCATCTGCAATTGTTAATATAATATAAAAATAGCGAAAATTTTCCTATTTTCCAAACGGTCCCAGCAGGGACTTGGAGTTCTGGTGCTCATAATCTTCAATGATGTTGAACAATCCATTCACCAGCTGTTCTGAAGCAAGTTTACTCAGTCCTCCTGAATTGACGGTGTTGTTATTTCCCCCTAAAAGACTGCCCAGAAAATTACTGCCTGATAGCGCTGTATTAATGGTTTTTACAATTCCATATTCATTCAGTTTTTCATCTACTTTAGGAGCAATGGCCGCAATAAGCTGTTGGGATGTTTTTTCCTTCAGAATCTGTGTAGCAGTGGTTCCCTGCATAATTCTCGTTACATCCTGAGCATTCAGGCTGTTTACGGCATCCTGCAAAATAGGTTTTGATGTGTTCACTGTGTAAGCCGCTGCCTGTGCTATATAATCTCTTTCTTTGGCTACCAGTGAAGGAGCAATTTTCTCCAGTGTGGAATTGATGTCTCTCAGTTCTTTTGGAAGGGCTTTATCAACCATATTATTCTGCAGGAACGCTTCTTTGTTGCCATAGATACTCATTCCCTTATCAATACCATTGAGCAGAATTCTTTTGATAATAGAAAGCCCCATGTCTGATGTTGCCAATGAAGTGCAGGATTGTACAGTGGTGGTAATAACAGCACCGGTTCCAATCAGAAGAGCGGCTGCAATGATATATTTTTTCATTGATCTTTTTATTATGTATTTCTAAGATGCACTTGTCAAAAACTGCACCAAAGGTAATTACTATTCTCAATTTAACAAAATATTAAATCGAGTACATGTTTTGGTGAATATTGTGCTAAAAAAGTTAAAATTTAATTTAAAGATATGATGAATAAAAGTTGTTGATTTTAAATAAAAAATTATAAAATTCATTTTTTTGGCATTTTCAATGTAATAAAATACAGCAATTTTTAAATATTTAAGATAGTTTAACAGTGTTGGATATTTTTTATATTTTTGGCTAATGTCTTTTTTTGAGATTTTAAATAACTCCACTATTTAGAGACAGGTGCAAATTTGAATTTATTTGAATAAAATTGAAACTATATGAAACAAAGTAATTTAAAGTATTCAGGTCTCATTGCCGTGTTATATTTCGGGATGAACGTGAATGCACAGGTTACGCAGGATTCTGCTAAAGTCCAGAAGATTGACGAAGTCGTTATGATTGGATATGGTAGCCGTAAAAAAGTAGACAACACTACTTCTATTAGTTCTATCAGTGCGGAGGAAGTAACCAGAACCAAAGTATTGAATGCGTCACAGGCTATTCAGGGAAAAGCTGCCGGAGTACAGGTTATTGCTTCTGATGCTCCGGGATCAACTCCGACAGTAATGATCAGAGGACTTGGTACTGTATTGGGTGGAAGAACACCTTTATATGTAGTTGATGGAATGTACGCCGATAACATCAACAATATCAACTCTAATGATATTCTTACCTATGATGTATTGAAAGATGCTGCAGCATTGGCAATCTATGGTAACAGAGCGGCTAACGGGGTAATCATTATTACTACGAAATCAGGTAGGGGGAAGTTAAGTGTTACCTATGATGGATTGGTTGGATTCAGAACCCCTTTAAAAACCATTAAAATGGCTAACGGGACTGAATTTGCAACTTATAATAATGCAGGTAAAGCAAGTATTTATCTGAACCCTAATCAGCCGTACAACACAGATTGGTTCAAAGAAATTACAAGAACAGGGATTTATAACCAACATAATGTTTCTATTTCAGGATCTTCTGAAGCTGCTAAATACTTCTTAAGTTTAAGTAATTATGATGAGCAGTCTATCCTTAAAGGAACAAATTATAACAGGACTACAGTAAGAACCAATAACGAATTCAGGATTACCAAAGGTATCAGATTAGCGCAGACTTTAAGTGCTACCTTTACCAATGATACTCCTAAATCGTATGGTGCTTTTACAAATGCATATAAACAATCGCCATTAGTCCCTGTATATTATCCGAATGGAAAATATGGTCAGCCTATATATAATAAGACCAACGGGAATATCGATTATGAAGGAGGGCGATTTAATAATGTCGGGAACCCTGTAATGCAGCTTGCCTATGACAATCAAAGAGGAAAAAATTTCTTATTGCAGGGTGGGTTAAAACTGGATATTGATATTTATAAAGATTTGAAGTTTACTTCTCAGTTTAGTGGTGAGTACAATAATTATAAATATTACAATTTTGTAAATTCCAAAGCATTCTGGTTAGATAGCGATCCAATGAGGGTTGATAGTGGATATGATACTTCTTTGCCTCTGACAAGATTAACCAATAAAAACCAAAACTATTTCAACTGGGTACTTAATAACTATTTAACCTATAGCAAGAAAGTAGGAAATCATGATATTGAAATTGTAGCTGGTACAGAAGCTTCAGTTGCCAATGGTCTTGAAACCTTAACGATCAACAGAAAGAATGTACCCGTTTCACAAGACTACTGGAATCTGGATGGCGTAGATTACTATGGTAATTTATTTAGTGATAATACGACCAAAGCCATTGAATCTATAAAAGGGAACAGAAACACCACAATTTCTTATTTCGGAAGGCTTCAGTATAAATTTATGAACCGTTATTTATTAAGCGGGACAATCAGAAGAGATGGGTCATCTCAGTTCGCTGAGGGACACACATGGGGGACATTTCCATCATTTGGAGCCGGATGGATCATTTCTGAAGAAAGCTTTATGCAGGACGGATTCTTTGATCTTTTAAAATTAAGAGGAGGCTGGGGTAAATTAGGTAACCAGAAGGTTCCGCTAAATTATTTGCCACTTTCATCCGGAGCAACATATAATTATGGATTCGGTACATCGCCTGTAAGTAATGGAATAACTGTTAATCAGGGATATGACCCTAGTTTAGGATGGGAAGTAACCGAAGAAACTTCGTTAGGATTAGATTTTGCAATCCTGAATAAAAGGTTATCGGGTAGCTTTGATGTTTATAACAGAAAAACCAATAATCTTATCTTGGGGGTGGTACCTTATCTTGCAACAGGTATTTCTGAAGTGAATTTTTCACACATGGGAAGTGTTGTCAATAAAGGTGCTGAGATAAGTTTAAACTGGGCTGATAAAGTAGGTGAGGATTTTACTTATTCAATTGGTGCCAATTATTCTTACAATAAGAACAAACTTGCCAGTATTGATCTTTCCAAGCCGGTTTCTCAACTTGTGGGAGGAAATCTTGGAAACGGACAGGATACAAAAATTTTTAATGCTAAGGCAGTTGGTTACGCATTAGGAAGTTTCTATCTATGGGAAGCAGACGGTTATGATGCAAACGGTAACCTGAAGTTTAAAGACTTGAATGGTAATGGAGTTACCGGAAGTGCAGATCCGGGAGACAGACGTTTCTTTGGCTCTTACATACCAAAATCAACCTTAGGTGTTAATTTTTCAATGTCTTACAAGAATTGGGATTTTGCTTTGAGCGGTTATGGAGCTTTTGGATTCAAAGTGTATAATGGTAAAAAAGCACAAAGGAATGGTGGAGAAAATGTCGAAGCTTCTGTAGCGAATGATTTCTGGACTCCTACAAACACTAATGCAGCAAATCCTGTAAATCCTGCAAATATCCCAATTGCATCAACATTCTATTTGGAAAGTGGAGATTATTTCAGAATCAATAATATTTCAGTAGGGTATACATTTAAAAATGTAACGGATTATATGAAATCAATTAAGCTCTATGTAAGTGCGATTAATCCAATTGTATTCCAGAAATACTCAGGATATTCCTCAGAATTATCAGGATATAATCCTGCAGATCCTACAGCAGAAGGAGATCCAATTAAACGTGCAGGCGTAGAATTAGATGCTTATCCTACATTGAGATCTTTTGTATTTGGTGTTAACCTAAATTTTTAAAAAAATGAATAAGAAATATATCATAGCAGCTGCATTTTTAATTTTAGGAGCTGTTAACCAGAGTTGCAGCAATGACTTCGTTGATGTATCACCTACAGAAAAAATTCCTGAGGATGCTTTGGGTGAAATATACAATAATAATGAAGGAGCCAATAGTTTGGTAACTAGTATTTATGCAAAGTTTTTAGACTGGAATATGAGTACGTTTGCATGGATTGGAGTGACATCAATTGTTTCTGATGATGCAGATAAAGGTTCAAGTCCAAGTGATTCAGGTTCAGATAAAGACATTTTGGATGCTTTGACATTTACAGCATCAACACCATCATTCAAAGAATTGTTTGCTTCTAATTATCAGGGGATTAACAGGTGTAATCAGGCGCTAAAATATCTTCCTAAATTAGATAAAGCAGACCCGCAGTTACGTCAGAGATTAATAGGAGAGGCAAAGTTTTTAAGAGCATTTATGTACTTTACTCTGGTAAGATCTTTTGGAGGAGTTCCGCTAGTAGACCATGTTCCCGTAACAGGGGTTGAAGCTGATAAGCAAATGACACTTACCAGAAAAAGTAAGGAAGAAATTTATGCATTCATTGAACAGGATCTTAAGGATGCCATAGCCGTTCTTCCTAATAAATCAGCCTATGGGGCAGGTAATATAGGGAGAGCATCTGTTGGTGCTGCCCATGCGCTTTTAGCAAAGGTGTATTTATATCAGAAGAAATGGCAGCTTGCTGTGGATGAGACTAATTTGGTTACAGGGTATTCATTGACACCTAATTTCCAGGATATTTATAAAGTTTCAGGAGAAAATAATGCTGAATCTGTTTTCGAAATTAACGGAACAGGAGGGACAGCAGGAAGAGCAATCCAGCAGTACAGCCAGGTTCAGGGAGCCAGAGGTACTACAGGCTGGGGCTGGGGATTCTCTACTCCTACCCAAGGATTATATGACGCCTACTCTGCAACGGATTCCAGAAGAGATGCTACGATTATCCATAGAGATATGACTTTATATGATGGATATTATGTAGGTCCAAATACAGAAAATAAATTCTATAATTATAAAGCTTATTCTTCCAATTATAGAGATCAGGCTTCAACAGATGTAAACATTCGTTATCTGAGATATGCTGAAGTACTATTAATCAGAGCTGAAGCAATGAATGAGCTTGGACAAACATCTGCAGCTATTCCTTTCCTGAATCAGGTAAGAAACAGGGCTAACATCGGAAACACGACTGCTTCTTCTCAGGCAGACGTAAGATTGGATATCTGGAAACAAAGAAGATTAGAGCTTGCTTTCGAACATGACAGATGGTTTGATCTTGTAAGAACCGGACAAGCCCAGGCAGCCATGGCGGCTGATGGTGGTAAAAAATTCATCGTTGGAAAACATGAACTATTCCCACTTCCACAAGATTTTATAATGGAAGCAGGTGGATTGTCAGCACAAAACCCCGGCTATTAAAATTTAATCAATAAAAACTTTAGAGGAGAATGAAAGTTCTCCTCTTCTTTTAGTAAGAAACCCTAAAAAAGAGATCTCATGAAAAGGAACGTATTATCAATGGCTATTACTTCATTATTCTTTGTGTATTCCTGTAAAAATGCGCCCGTTGCCAAACAGGAAACCGGAAAAACTGAAGCGGTAAAAAGCAATATCACGGATGAACAACTGATGGACAGAGTGCAGAAGGATGCTTTAAAATACTTCTGGGACTATGCAGAACCTAACTCAATGCTGGGAAGAGAACGTTACCATGAAGATAATATCTATCCGGATAACGATAAGCACGTAATCACTACAGGAGGCTCAGGCTTCGGGTTGGCAACTATTCTGGTAGGGGTAGAAAGAGGATTTGTTCCAAGAAAAGAAGCGGTGAAAAGACTTACTCACATCATGGACTTTCTGGCTAAGGCAGACCGCCACAAAGGAGCATGGTCACATTGGATCAATGGGGAAACCGGAAAAACCGTACCATTCGGGAAAAAAGATAATGGTGGTGACCTTGTGGAAACCGCTTTCCTTACCTCAGGAATACTGATGGTTCGTGAATACTTTAAAAACGGAAATGCAGAAGAAAAAAAACTGGCAGCAAAATGTGATGAACTGTGGAAAGGAATCCAATGGAACTGGTATACCAAAGGAGGACAGAAAGTCCTATACTGGCACTGGTCACCGGATTACCAATGGGAGATGAATTTTCCTCTTGAAGGATATAATGAATGTCTGATCACTTATATTTTAGCAGCGTCTTCACCTACTTATTCCATTGATGCAGAAACCTATTATAAAGGCTGGACCAGAAACGGAACTTACCTTACAGATAAAACAAAATACGGGTTACCCCTGTATGTAAAACACAACTATGCCGAAGAATACGGCGGCCCGCTTTTCTGGGCGCAATATTCATATATCGGGCTTGATCCTACGGGATTATCCGATAAACTTGTCAAAAATTACTTTGACATCAATAAAAATCAAACCCTTATCGATTACAAATACTGTGTTGAAAATCCAAAACAATGGAAAGGGTATGGACCCAATTATTGGGGGCTTACAGCCGGATATACCAGAAATGAAGATGGAAGCACAGGATATACCGCCCATATGCCTGGCAATGATAATGGAGTGATTACTCCTACAGCTGCCTTGAGCAGTTTTCCCTATACACCAAAAGAATCAATGGCTTTCCTGAGATTCATGTATACCCAAAAACCTGAATTCATAGGATCTGCGGGACCTTATGATGCTACCTCCATTAATTATAACAATTGGTTTACCCCAAGATATCTGGCGATAGATCAGGGAACGATAGCACCCATGATTGAAAATTACAGATCAGGATTCCTGTGGAAGTTATTTATGAATGCCCCGGAAATTCAGCAGGGATTAAAAAAACTAAGCTTCCGGTCAGCCAAATATGGAATAAAATAACTCAACAGGAACGGGTCATTATCCTGAGCTTATCCGAAGGCAGCCCGTTTACATAAAAATGATCAAATCCGTTGGCTCTAGCTAAAACCTAAATAACAATATGAAACTAAAACTGAAACATATTCCTCTATTATTGCTGCCGTTTTCAATACCAATGAATGCGCAGGAGATAAAAGGGGAACTCAATAAAGAAATTAAAAGACAGGAGAAAATGTCATACATTCTGGATTACCCACAGGATGTTAAAGGAAATGTACCATTAATTGTTTTCCTTCATGGTTCAGGAGAGCGTGGAACTAATCTTGATCTGGTAAAGGCACACAGCCCGTTTACCTATAAAAACCTGATCAAAGGACCTGTAGCTATTCTCGCACCCCAATGCCCGGAAGGAACATGGTGGGATACGGTTACCGTATATAATCTGATCAAGGAAATTCAGAAGAAATATAAAATTGATACTTCCCGTATTTATCTTACAGGGCTTTCTATGGGAGGATGGGGAACCTTAAAGCTGGCCATGGAGCATCCGGAAATGTTTGCTGCAGTGGCTTCAGTTTGTGCCCCTACAGATCAGGTAATGACCGCTAATATTCATCGGTTTAAAGATCTGAACATGAAAATTTTCCATGGCGGAATGGACGATATTGTACTACCTGCCAATGCTTTTAATTTTTATCAGAAGCTGCATCCTGTAAACCCTTCGGCAGAATTGGTTATCTTCCCGAATGATAATCATAATTCATGGGATTCGGCTTACTCAAATCCAGCTCTGTATGAATGGATGCTGTCCAAAAAGAAAGAAAAGTAATCCAAAACACCAATGATTGAAAAATAAACCCATCAAATTAAAGCAAAAAATATAAAACAATAATTTAAGAAGATAGATTTATGAAAAAGTTAATTGTAATCGCCACTTTAGCATTGGCACCTGTATTTTCCGCACAGGAAATGGTAACGAAGCCCGTTCAGTCTTACCAGACAGCTCAATATCAGGCTAAGAAGAAAGCTTTTGTAGACAATCTTTTATCTAAAATGACATTGGATGAAAAAATTGGCCAGATGAACCTTCCGACTTCCGGAGATTTCACTACAGGACAGGCACAGAGCTCTGATATCGGAAAGAAAGTAGAGCAGGGATTAGTCGGCGGATTATTCAATATAAAAGGAGCAGATAAGATCAAGGCAGTTCAGAAAGTGGCCGTAGAAAAAAGCCGTCTGAAGATTCCTATGATTTTCGGGATGGATGTTATTCACGGCTATGAAACTACTTTCCCGATTCCTTTAGGGCTGGCTGCCTCATGGGATATGAACCTCATCCAGCAGTCTGCAAAAGTAGCTGCGAGAGAAGCTGCTTCCGACGGGATCAACTGGACATTCTCTCCCATGGTAGATATTTCCCGTGAACCAAGATGGGGAAGGGTATCAGAAGGTTCAGGAGAAGATCCTTATTTGGGAAGTGAAATTTCCAAAAACATGGTATATGGCTATCAGGGGAAAGACCTTGCGAACGGAACCAATATTTTAGCATGTGTAAAACATTTTGCCCTATATGGAGCAGGTGAGTCCGGAAGAGATTACAATACGGTTGATATGAGCCATGTAAGGATGTTCAACGAATATTTTCCTCCTTACAAAGCTGCAGTGGATGCAGGTGTTGCTTCGGTAATGGCCTCTTTCAATGAAGTGGACGGAGTACCGGCGACAGGTAACAGATGGCTTCAGACTGAAGTATTAAGAAATCTATGGAAGTTCAAAGGCTTCGTAGTAACAGACTATACCGGTATCAATGAAATGGTAGACCACGGTATGGGAGATCTTCAGCAGGTATCTGCTTTGGCTTTAAAAGCTGGGGTTGATATGGATATGGTGGGAGAAGGTTTTTTAACAACTTTAAAAAAATCCCTTCAGGAAGGAAAAGTTACACAAGCTGAAATTGATATGGCAGCAAGAAGAATTCTTGAAGCAAAATATGATCTTGGTTTATTTGATAATCCATACAAACATGGAGATGCGAAGTTAGCGGCAAAAGAAGTCTATAATATGGAAAACCGTAATATAGCAAGAAATACAGCTGCTCAATCCATGGTGTTATTGAAAAATGACAATCAGGTATTGCCTTTAAAGAAGTCAGGAACAGTGGCTGTAATCGGACCATTGGTGAATAACTCAATGAATATGGCCGGAACATGGAGTGTTGCTACAAAACATGCTGCCTCAGTTTCTTTGATGCAGGGACTACAGTCAAACTATGGAAAAGAAGTTAAGTTTTTATCTGCAAAAGGAGCCAATATAGATTATGATGCCAAATTAGAAGAAATTTATGCTGCTCACGGTAAAAAAACAGACAGAGACAACCGTTCCAAAGAAGAATTGTTAAAAGAAGCGGTAGATGTTGCCAACAAAGCAGATGTGATTGTTCTGGCTATCGGAGAATCTGCTGAAATGAGTGGAGAATCTTCTTCAAGAACAGAAATTACGATTCCTCAGTCTCAGGTTGATCTGCTAAACGAATTAAAGAAGACCGGAAAACCAATTGCAATGGTTCTTTTTACAGGACGTCCTTTAGCTTTAACCAATGTAAAAGATACTCCGGATTCTATCTTGAATGCCTGGTTTGCAGGATCTGAAGCAGGTAATGCGATTGCGGATGTTCTGTTCGGAAAAGTAAACCCGTCCGGAAAACTTCCGATGACTTTCCCAAGAAGCCTTGGACAGGTGCCGATTTATTATAACGCTAAAAATACAGGTCGTCCGCTAAGCCAGGATAAAGTAGATAAATGTACTTATGAAAGATTCCGTTCAAACTATATGGACGAGTGTAATACGCCTTTATACGCTTTCGGATATGGATTGAGCTACACGAAATTCAATTATTCTGATATGGCAGTTTCCACTACTACTGCGAAAGGAAATCAGACCGTTCAGGCATCCGTTACAGTAACGAATACAGGAGACTATGATGGAGCTGAAGTGGTTCAGTTGTATATCAGAGATATGGTGGGAAGTATTACAAGACCGGTAAAAGAGTTGAAAGGCTTCCAGAAAGTATTTCTGAAAAAAGGAGAATCTAAAAAAGTAACTTTCGATATCACTCCTGAAAGCCTGAAATTCTATAACGGAGATCTGAAATATGACTGGGAATCAGGTGAATTTGATATCATGATCGGAACCAGTTCTGACAATGTTCAGCATTCAAAAATCAATTGGACTAAGTAATATCCGGAAAGTAATTCACCGGATTGTGTTATGATGTTTTTTTTGGCACGATTTTTAATAATACCTCGGGTAATTATTAGTATACAAATCGACATGAAAAAAACAATTTTATTAAGCACAATGTTCCTGGGTTCTTTACTATTTGCACAAAAAGGAACAATAAAAGGTGGAGACAAAGATGCACACGGGTGTATTGGTTCAGCAGGATATACTTATTCTCAAATTAAGAAAGACTGTATAAGAACGTTTGAACAGAAAATCAAGTTAACAGAAGTAGCTCCGAAAGACAGCTATACTTCAATAGCTGCAGTTATTTTCAGTAAAGACATGAAACAAGCTGAGGTTTTTGTAAAAGATGCCGGTGAAAGAAGCATCATCCTTACCAGAGCAGGAGGTAAAGCCAAAGCATGGAAAAAGGATGGTTATGTATTGGTTCCTTACAAAAAGCACGGATACCAGCTTAAAAAGGATAATATCGTGATCTATCAGTAAGATCCGGCTTAAAAAAGAAAAACCGCTCGCAAGAGTGGTTTTTTTTGTACCTTAGAGAAATTAATTAATATCACATTTTTGGGATATTTTTAATCCATCAGAAAACAAAAATTTTACCTATGAAAAAAATAATTTTACTCAGTACCATGTTCCTTGGTTCATTCGTTTTTGCGCAAAAAAGTACTCCTGTTCTTGGAGGTGACAGAGATGTTCACGGTTGTATTGGTTCAGCAGGATATACGTATTCACAATTACGAAATAATTGTATACAGACTTTCAATCAGAAAATAAAACTCAAAGAAGTAAACTCAGACAAAAGCTATACTACTATGACGGCAGTTATTTTCAATAAAAGTATGACTAAAGCTGAAGTTTTTATTCCGGATGGAGCTGCAAAAAGCATTATTTTGGATAAGCAGGGAAAAGCAAAAATATGGAAAAGTGGAGCTCACGTGAAAGACAGCTATGTTTTAACTCCCTATAAAAAAAGCTACCAGATCAAGAAGAATGATGAAGTCATTTATAAGTAAAATAAAACCAGAAATAACAGACCACTCGCAAGGGTGGTTTTTTTATGTCAATAATTAAAATCAATTCGGTTTAATACGACATGTTTTGACGTTGCGGATAGATATTTTTACATCATAATAAAATAAAAACTGGTATAAATAGAGAGAATCTAATTAAAAATAGTATGATTTACAGGATACCACACAAAAATGATTTCCATGTCTTAAAAAGTGTTAAATTCGCGAAGTTTTAAGAAACTAATTACTAACTCAAAAAAAACATAGAATGAAAAAATTCTATTTCGGTGCATTCACTTTATGCACAGTCCTGGGCGTATCTGCCCAGGAAGTGGTGTGGCAGAAAGACATTCAATCCTCTACCCAGGATTTTCTAAGCCAGGTCACCACAACCATTGATCAGCAATACCTGATCTCGGGAAGCTCTATACAGTCTAAAAGCCAGTCGCCAGCAGCCAGCGGCCAAAAGCAGAATAACGGCTACGATTTTCACTTGATTAAACTTGACCAGCAAGGGAAAGAATCCTGGGAGAAATATTTCTCAGGACAAAACCATGATTATCTGTCTGCAACGGTTACCACTCAGGATGGTGGATTTCTCTTAGCCGGAACATCCTATTCAGGAAAGGGATTGGATAAAAAAGACGATTCCAAAGGAGGTTCAGATATCTGGCTGATCAGAATCAATGAATTTGGAGACGAACTTTGGCAGAAAACCTTAGGAAGTTCTTCTGATGAAGAAGCCAGAGCTGTGATTCAAACGACAGATTTAGGATTCTTTGTAGCCGGTAACGTACAAAACTCTTCAAAAGGTTATGGTTCCAAAGATGTTTTGATCACAAAATTAGACAAAGACGGAAAAGAACTCTCCCAATTGATTTTAGGTGGAAAGGGGTTAGACGAAGTGGAAAAAATGATTCCAACCAGAGATGGAGGAGCGCTGCTAGGGATTTATTCAAGGAGTTCCGAGGTTCGTGTTTCGGGTTCTGAAAAAGATTCCGGGATGCGAGATGCGGGTTCTGTATCAGACGTTCAAAGCCCGAACCCCGTATCCCGTACCTCGAAACAAACTGAAAATTTCGGTGAAGGCGATTACTGGATTGTCAAGCTGGACAAAAACGGAAAAGTAGAATGGGAAAAGAATTTCGGTGGAAAAGGCGATGATCATCTCAGAACATTGGCATTAACTTCAAATGGTTTTATCATTGGTGGAGAATCCAGATCAGAGAGATCAGGTAATAAAACGGTTGGATTGGAAGAAGGAACTGACCTTTGGCTGATTGCCCTAAACGAAAGAGGTGATGAACAGTGGCAGAAGTCTTATAATTTCAAAAACCGTGATATTCTGATGGGAATGAGTGTAATAAACGGGAAGCAGGAAGCTGGAAGCGGGAAGTCTAAAGGCATTCTGCTGGGAGGTTATACTCAGGCTGAAGCAAGAATAGAAACCGATGATGAAACCTTTTGGATGCTGTATTTAGATCAAAATGGTAATGAGCAGTGGAGAAAACATGTGAAAGGAGAATCCAGACAAAAAGAAGAAAGACTTTCTGATTTAAAGTTGAACAGAGACGGTTCTATTATCCTGGCCGGAACCAGTGCAGAGGAGCTAGGTAAAGAAAATTGGAAGATTGTGAAACTGGGAGACAAACAGGTTGATCAGCTTATTGAAAAATATGACATCAAAATTTATCCGAATCCTGTTTCAGACTATGCTTACGTAGAAATCGGTTTTGATTTTAAGGATGCAGATATTCTGTTATATGATATGAGTGGAAGACAGCTTCAAAGTATAAAAACCAAAAACAAAGTGACTAAGATCAATACCCAGGCTTTGGTGCAGGGAGCTTATTTGATCACTATAAAAACTGATACCAGCAAAACAGCGAATGTCAAAATCATAAAAAAATAATCATGAAAAAAATATTATTTCTTTTTACTCTAATATCGATATCTGTTCAAGGGCAGAGTGACGTCGATAAATCCTTACCCAATATTAAGCCTCCTTCGGCAGAAACATATAAATTCAGTTTATATGGTTTAGATTTCAACAATTCTCCTTCAGGAGAATTTAATTATAGTTTTCCTTTTTACAGTGTAGGAAATACTATTAGTATGCCTGTAAGTTTGGCATATAATAGCAGTGTTAAAGTTGACGATATAGGAGGGAATACAGGAATGTCTTGGCAATTGGTTGCTGGAGGAGCAATTTCAAGAATAGTAAGAGACGAACAGGATGAAACATCATCTTCAGTTTGGTTTCCTCAGACCATAGATGAAACAGCCAATGCAGATCAGATAAAAGGTGCAGCCCATCCCGATAATTCAATTGATACAGAATATGACTGGTTTAGTTTTTCCCTTTCAAATGGGCTTTCAGGGCAATTCTATATTGATAAAAACCTAAATGTTCATTATAATAGCGGTGATGGCTCAAAATTATCAATAACTGATAAAACTATTATGGTCACCCAATATGGTAAAAATTTAGAATTTGTACTTGTAGATAATCAAGGAAATAAATATTATTTCGGAGGTGAAGAAAAATTTATGGAGAGAAACCAAATTAATTATAAAGGACCTAATAAGTTTTATACTTCAGGATGGTATTTAGCTAAAATAATAACTAATAAAAATGAGATCATAAATTATGATTATTCTATTGAAACACTAAGTTATTACTCTTCAATGAGTGCTTCTTTTACCGTTTCGGAAAGCTGCTGTGTGCCTAATACATATGAAAACAGCGGTCTTACAAAAAGCAAAACTATAATGGTTTCTTTGAAACCCAGACTTTTAGCTATTGATGATGATAAAATTAAAATTAATTTCAATTATGATAAACAAAGAAAAGATCTAATTAACGATGGTGGAAAACTCCTTACTTCTGTTATCATTCTTGCTAAGCAAAATAATCAACAAATTAAAAACTATCAGCTAAGCTATGACGATGTTAATGCTGGATCCTCTGTAACTTTTTATGGTTTGTCTTCAACAGAACAAAGTACGGTTAACCGTCATTTCTTAAATAGTATTAATGATATTGTTTCCAATCAAAAATTCAGATTCGAGTACTATTCAAAAGAAAGTATTCCGGCAAGATTCAGTCTCGGAACAGATTTCTATGGATACTCGAATGGTAAGATTAATCAGACTCCTTTTGCAAATATATCAGGACAGGTTCCTAATTACATTTTCACTAAAACATCTGGCTATGCTTCTGCAGATAAAGAAGTCGATCCAGCAAAAACTTATCTGGGAAATCTTAAGAGGATCTATTATCCTACGGGTGGATATTCTGAGATAACTTACGAATCTAATAGTTCAATAGCAACAGTTCCTGTTGAGAAATCTAGTGGTACAGGACTTGAGGTATCGAGAAATTGTTCAGGAGCTAAAACAGTAAGTGATTCATTTACTTTTATTTCCAATGGTTCTCCAATCAGTTATGCTGCATATGCTTCAACAGATTATTCTAATTGTGGAGAGCCTGATAATCTTCATGAGATCCATGGTATACAAATTAGAGATATAACAACTGGAACAGTAGTAAGAGGTGAAAATAGAAAATATTATGAGAGTATTAGAGCAAGCAAAGATTTATGCCCAACGGCACTTCCTACCGATCTAACTTGTCCCGTTCAAACAACATCAGGTCATCAGTATGAGGTAAAATACTCAGTAACATCTTATTTTGGAAGAATAGACGGATATGCATCTGTAAGCTATAATTCCCGAATTGAAATGGAAGATGTATTAAAGCATTATGGAGGAAGTAGAGTAAAAAAAATTGAAGAAAATAATACTGAAAATGGATCATACAGCCGTCTCTTTTATTACAGTAAACTAGAAAATCGATTATCAGGGCGAACAACTATAGTAAATGCACCCACCTTCAAATCATTTGATTATATAATGACAAAAAGAAATTGTCAATTAGAATGTAACTCTACCAGTCAGGGAGGTGAATTAATATCAGTAACTCCAATTCCTGTATATCGTTTTTATAAAGATAATATTTTGAGTGATTTCAATGATAGATCGAATAAAATATTCTATCAATCAATAACAGAATTAGTTGATGGGAATAAAGCTATTGAAAGAAATTATTTATACGAATCTGATTTAGATTCATATGCATATGATCCACCAATTTTTGATGCACCCCACAGTAATATC
Organism: Chryseobacterium sp. X308; assembly: GCF_020733145.1. Classification (NCBI taxonomy): domain Bacteria; kingdom Pseudomonadati; phylum Bacteroidota; class Flavobacteriia; order Flavobacteriales; family Weeksellaceae; genus Chryseobacterium; species Chryseobacterium sp. X308. Next base: position 4,822 of record NZ_JAJFZH010000019.1, on the reverse strand, counting down.
GGCCAATTAGAAAGAGGTTTGTTACAGAATGAAAAGCAATATAGCTTTAGAAATAATGATTTTAGTATTTTTAAGGAAACTTATAACAAATATAGTTTTGCACAAAATGCCATAACCTCATTTATTTTCAGACAGAATTTTTCATTAAATACTGGTTATCTTTATAATCCTAATGATGGACCAATTCCTAATATATCATATACGTTTTATCAAAATTATTATGGATATTCTAAATTAATTGAAACTATTTTAAAAGAATATATTAATGGAAATATATTGGAAACAAAGTCCAATACAACCTATGGAAACCTTCAGCACTTACAACCCACACTACAAAAAATTACGCATCCAGATTTAACGGTAAATGAAACGATCTATAGCTATGCCCATGAAAAGGCTAACCAGAAGTTAATTAACGCCAATATGATTGGTATTCCTTTGGAGAGTGAGGTTAAGAAAAATAGTAAAACAATTTCAAGATCCGAAACTAAATATGATAATCCCTTGAACTTACTTCCCAGCTCTGTTGTGTCTACTGATTTACAAAATGCTGTTTCTACTAAAGTGACTTATGATAAATATGACAACAAAGGAAACTTACAGCAGTACACTACAAAATCAGGTGTTTCCACAGTAATCATCTGGGGTTACAACCAGACCCAGCCCATTGCCAAAATAGAAGGAGCTAAATTATCAGATATCCAGCAGTCACTGATTGATTCCATTATTAATGCTTCTAATACGGATGCATCTGCTGCAGCTAATAATGATGAGACTTCACTTTTATCAGTACTCAATACATTCAGAAATAGTTTGCCAAACTATCATATCACAACATACACATATGATCCATTAATTGGAGTAAGAAGTATCACCCCGCCATCCGGAATCAGAGAAAGCTATGTTTATGACTCCGCCAACAGGCTTCAGAAAGTGATCGATGTGAATGGTAAAGTATTGAAGGAAATGAAATACAACTATAAAAACTAAAACTGATGAAAAAGATAATAATACCAATAGGAGCGTTGCTCTTATCCAATATAACCTATGCCCAGCTTTCTACGATTTCAAGCAGTGAAAACTATATTCAGTCCAAAACGTATCTGGATTATAATGGTACTACAGCTACAAAATCCTCAGAATCTGTACAGTATTTTGACGGGTTGGGAAGACCAAAACAGGTAGTGAATGTCAAAGCATCACCACTGGGACGTGATGTAGTTACTCATATAGAATATGATCCTTTCGGAAGACAGGTAAAAGATTATTTGCCTGTTCCCCAGCTTTCTACCAGCAATGGAAACTATTATTCAGGGCCATTGGGTGTTTATCCCAACACCTACGGGAATGAAAAGATCTATTCTGAAAAAGTGCTGGAAAGCTCACCATTGGATAGGATTCTGGAGCAGAAACAGGTAGGTAATGACTGGAATGGAAAATCTGTAAAGTTCGGCTATGACACCAACGGATTGAATGAAGTCTATCAGTACATTAGTACCACGAGCTGGATAAATGGAGCTACTAAAAGTGCACTGAGCTTATCCTCTGCCACGGTTTATGCCCCAAACCAGCTTTATAAAAACTCTGTCAAAGATGAGGATGGTAATGAAACCATAGAATTTAAAAACGGTAAAGGTCAGGTTGTTTTGGTAAGGAAAGTCATGAGCCCCGCAGAAAATGTGGATACTTATTATGTTTACAATGAATATGACCAGCTGGCTTTTGTCATTCCTCCTCTGGCTGTTCATAAGCCTATTACGGATGATCTTCTTAATACCTTATGCTATCAGTACCATTATGATGGTAGGGGAAGACTGGTGGAAAAAAAGCTTCCCGGAAAAGGCTGGGAATTTATGGTATATGATAAAGCCGACAGGCTGATGCTTACCCAGGATGCCAATATGAAAGGATCTGGAAAATGGATGATGACCAAGTATGACCAGTTTGGAAGAGTTGCCTATACAGGAATATTCAGTTCAAATGACAGTAGGGCGACAATACAGGATCAGATCAAGGATTTGGTTATTTATGATGCGCGCCATTCTACAGGTTTTGTAAGGAATGGAATCAATATTTATTATACAGCCGTCTATTTTACCCCTGAAAGTATTTTGTCGGTTAATTATTACGACTCTTATCCTGCCTACAGTTTTAATCCGGCATTCCCCTCAACAATTCAGGGAGAACCAGTATTGACAGACACTCCTGCAGCTGACGGAAGAAGTACCAAAGGACTACCTGTAATGAGTTTTGTAAAGAATATTGAGGATGACAACTGGACCAGGAACTATACCTATTACGATCAGAAAGGAAGAGCTATTGGCAGTCATTCTGTGAATCATTTGGGAGGATATACAAGAACAGAATCCAAACTGGATTTTGCAGGAATCACGAAACAGACTGTAACAAGGCATAAGAGACTGAGTACGGATACCGAAAGGGTCATTACGGAAACCTTTGATTATGACAGTCAGAACCGCTTGGTTACCCATAAACATAAGATTGATAATAATGCTGAAGAAATCCTGGCTCAGAATACCTATAATGAAATTTCCCAGGTTACGAATAAAAAAGTGGGAGGAGTTACAGCTTCTTCTCCGCTTCAGCAGATAGATTACCAATATAATATCCGTGGGTGGCTGACCCAGATTAACGATCCTGCCAACCTTGGAAATGACCTGTTTGGATATAAAATAAAATATAATGAAGTACAAGGTCTGGAAGTCCCCAATACCAATTACCCAAACCACAAAGTAAAACCGAAATACAACGGCAATATCGCTGAAGTTGATTGGAAAACCTCTACAGGAGCGAATGATAATGTGAGAAGATACGGATATGTTTATGACCCGTTGAACAGGCTTACAGCAGGTTTCTATCAAAAAGACACCAATCCTTCCGGGAAAGAATACAATGAACTCTTTGCTTATGACCTGAACGGGAATATTCTGAATCTGGTAAGAACCCAGGGACTTCTCCCGGGAAGTACTGAGGCCATGGTGATCGATAATCTGATCTACAGCTACACGGGAAACAGGCTTACCAAAGTATCCGATGCCTATCTTAACAGTTTAGGATATCCTGTAGGAGGAAATGAAATAGGCTATGACGATAACGGAAATATGACGACCCAATTGGATAAAGGAATTTCCTCCATTCAATATAATTATCTAAATTTACCACGAAAGATTACCCAGAACTCAAAAGTAATGGATTATATTTACAGAGCAGACGGAGTGAAACAAAAAAAGGTTTTCGGAACAGAAACCACCGATTATCTGGATGGTTTTCAGTATACCAATTCGATATTAAAATTTTTCCCAACAGCAGAAGGATATTTTAATGTTGAAACTGGAAAGTACGTGTACAATTATACTGACCACCTTGGAAATGTTAGAGTAAGCTATGCTAAAAATGGAGCAGGAACGGAGATCATTGAAGAGAGTAATTATTATCCTTTTGGATTGAAGCATGAGGGGTATAATGCATTAGTAGGAAATCCTTCATATAAGTACAAGTATAACGGAAAGGAACTACAGGAAAGTGGTATGTATGATTATGGAGCTAGGATGTATATGCCGGATATTGGAAGATGGGGTGTTGTAGATCCTCTGGCGGAGGCATCAAGGCAATATTCTCCATACAATTATGTATTAAATAATCCCATAAGACTTATTGATCCAGATGGGAGAAGCCCTTTCGATAATGTTGATCCAATTAAAAATGGGTTTGTAATAAAAACAATTAATGATTCTGAGAGTGAAGATTTAGGGCGTTTTACTGATCGTGCCAATACCGCTAGAAAATTTTTTCAAGCTATTAGTGGAGGTGATGTTACAGATGACTTAGTGACATCTGAAGATTTAGAGAAAAAATCGGCTGTTATGATGGCAAAAAAAACAACTTCTTATCAATATTATAATAAGAATGGAAAAAAAATCAATAAGTCTGAATATAAAAAACTCATGGCATTAAAGGCAAAACCTTATATAGTAAAAGTAGATAAAAATGAATATTATATTGTAGACTTAAATCAAACTCCTAAAAACGAATCATTAGAGGGTGAAAAATACAAATTAGATCATAGAATCTTATTAGAAACGTCTCTTATTCGTCAAAATTATTCAGATTATACATCATTAGATAGTCGAAAGAATGTAGTAACGTCACAAAGTGTAAAAGTTCTTAAGTTGGAATCAATAGATTTATTGGATTCTAATATCAATCAGTCTTTATTGATAGAAGTGCAAAAAGCCCATACCTTTAACTATAATCAAATTAATAATCAAATTAATAAAACTCATGATATCATTAAGCAATCAATGGAGTCTACGTCTAAAATTAGTGATTAAATTTATATTGCATTTTTTTGCAATTCTTATAATAAATTGTACATACTTTGTGATTATCTATTATAATATTTTTGGATTGGATAAATTTCTTAATGTTTATAAAATAGGAAATAGTAATGATGCAGCAATAAATATGATAATCATTGTATATCTAATGCCAATATTGCTTTCGTATTTATATTATTTTATATTTATTTTTAGAAAAGAGAACTTTTTTTTTAAGATTACTTTTTTCATTTTAGCTTTAGTATTATCTCAACAGCCATATTCTTATTATATAAAAGATTTCTTAGGTTGAAAAGTAAAAGCTAAAAATATGATTAATTCCCCGCTGGCGCGAGCGCAATGTCATTAAGTTAACGGTTTAACATTTTGAATTACAGTTATTTATGCTTGTTTTTAAGATTTATTTTTCGTATATTTAACAGTGAATCAATCAGTTAAACCGAGAAGAAAAAATACTAATGCCA
>NZ_JAJFZH010000018.1:0-107965 GCF_020733145.1 Chryseobacterium sp. X308 | reverse complement strand
ATAAAAAAAAGGTTAAAAATTTTAACTATTTATTTGAATTAAGATGTTTTTGATTAATTTTTTTCGTCGCGACTAAAATTGCATAATCTCTATACGAAATAAAAATGACATATTTATTAATCTATGGTAAGTAATTATATAAATTTTACCCCTTACTTTGTGGCTCGAAATAATTTTTTTTCATCATTTGTGTTTTTACCTTCTTGCAATTCTCATGCAAGAAGGTTTTGTTTTTATTGAACCCCCAGTAATACACCGGAAACATTCCATGAACTGAAGCTTGTTCCTTCGGTAGGACCTTGTGGAATTTTTACCTGAATCGTATGTTTACCTGCTTTCAAATCTCCAAGAGGAATGAATTCAGGATTGGTAACCGTTCCCGGGCACCAGTTTGATCTGCTGAGGTCTGATGACGAAAGACCATCCTGGAAATTTCCGGAGGCCGGATTGTATAAACGGTATGAACCACAGTCTGTTCTCCAGGGTACAAATGAAAATACAGGTTTTCCATCCACCAATATAGAATTGACTTTTGGAACAAATTCATCACCATTTTCCCAACCGCCATGCCCTGTTGTGGTATATCTTAGCTGAGCGTTTTTCAAATCTTTATCCAAAGTGAAATCAACAAGAAGACCTTTGTCCTGACTGAACATGGTAGAATAGTCCTGTCCGGCCATTTCCATAATGTTTAAAGTGTTGAATAACGGGATGGCTACATTATTTTTATTAACGTTTTGATCGCTTTTATGAATCGTAATATCAAGACTTACTTTGTGTCCTCCTTTATCATAATTTCCAATAAAAGTTCCTATCCAAAGCTCTTTTCCGGATAAAGCAGGTTTTAATTCTGTAATATCCTGCCGGTAAGGGCTGATGGTCTGCCAGTCTTTTCCTTTAAGCTGAATATGATTAAATTTCTGAATGCCAAAAGCGGTAAAGAACCGCATCATTTCCATAGCAGGGCTGTAGCTGCCGGTAGCTGTTACCCCGTAATATTGTTTTCCGTTTCCATTGTCGTAGACAGGAAGGGTTTTTGCTCCGTTTTCCAAGCCGTCAAAAAACGACTTTTCTTTATCCTGCGGAATAAAAAATACAGTTCCGGTTCTGTCATAAGCATCTCCGTTCGACTGCTGTTTTAGTTCTGCAAAAATAGCCTCTCCCTCTGTAATAGCAGGAAATTTTACTTTTTTTAGGATAATAGTTCCCTTGGCGTATCTTTTTATCTGGCCGTCAGATTTTGAGGCATCAGAGAAGTTGATGATTTCGTTTTCAAAAACATTCAGCGTGGTAAACCTGCTTTTCCATAAAAGGTCTTTATATCCCAGTTGATCAGTTGTCTGTATTTCTCCTTTTATGATACTTTCAATTCCGGTATTCTTTATTTTTTTAATTGATGCGGCAGTTGTTAAAGAGTTTTTATTTCTTTCCACTTCCAGTACCAATCCTAAATTCTGGCCCAATACAGATGGGCCGCCTTTCAGCTTCAGATCATTCGTGTACCATACTTCAATGGTATTGGAATTGACTTTTGTGACGGCTTTTTTGCAGTTGTATCCCAGAATTTTTTTCGTTTCATTGGTCAGTTCAAAATCCTGTTTTCCTACAGATTCAGCATCTGAGGTTGAGATGATTGAGCCGGGTTTTAAAAAGGCATAAGAAACTATAGTATTGGATGGCTTTTCCACCTTAGTGATTTCATAAGGATAGCTGCTTTTTTGTTCTTTGATCGTGCTGTTAAGAATGAAATTTTCTTTTTCATTGACCCAGATAATTGTAGAAGGCTGATCTGTTAATGCTTTTCCGTTATAAGAACTGGAGTACTGAATTTCATAGGTCTGTGCAGAAAACAGACAGTACACAAAAACAGCGAGAAAATTGAAGACAATTCTTGTATGCATAAATAAATGAGTTTGCTGCAAAGTTACTCTTAACTTCTCACAGCGTCAAACCGGTTTAATCTATACAGTTAGTAGAAAACGTACTGTAAATGTTACAAAAAATGTTACATTTTTTTGAAAGATTTTAAATAAAAAAAACTACTCCAGAAAATAGAGTAGTTTAAATATCGTTTAGTGTATTTGGATTAAGAAACTCTCTCAATCAAAGCCATGTAGAATCCGTCGTATCCTTCACTAGGCATTACTTTTTCATCTTTAATCATCTTGAATCCCGGATTGTTTTTGATGAATTCTTCTACCTGAAGGTTGTTTTCAGATGGAAGGATAGAACAGGTAGCATATACCATTTTTCCTCCTTTTTTAAGCATTTTAGAGTAATCCTGAAGGATCTGTTGCTGTTCCTTTTTAATTCTGTCAATAAAATCCTGATCAATTTTCCACTTACTATCCGGATTTCTTTTCAAAACACCAAGACCTGAACATGGTGCATCAATCAGAAGTCTGTCAGCCTTTTCATGAAGACGTTTGATCACCTTGTTATCAGAAATCATACGGGTTTCAATGTTGTGGGCTCCGGCTCTTTTGGCACGACGCTTCAGTTCTGCAAGCTTCCATTCAAAGATGTCTAATGCTACGATCTGACCTTTGTTTTTCATTAATGCAGCTAAGTGCAATGTTTTTCCTCCCGCACCTGCACAGGCATCTACGACTCTTTGTCCTTCTTTTACATCAAGGAAATATCCGATTTTCTGAGAAGAAGCATCCTGAACTTCAAATAATCCTTCTTTGAAAGCTGTGGTAAGGAAAACATTTTTCTTTTCTTCCAGCTGAACAGCGTCAGGATAACCTTTAACAGGATAAGAAACAACACCCTCATCTGAAAGATCAGAGATAAGCTCTTTGGTGGTTGTTCTTAAAGAATTGGCTCTTAAAACCGTAGGAGCCTGCTCGTTTAAAGCAATCATTTCTCTTTCCCAGCTGGCACCCAGTTCTTTTTCAAGAGTTTCAGCAAGCCATTCAGGAATAGAGTGTTCTATCGCTTTTGTAGGAACAGTGTTCTTTTTAAGTTTGGTAAGAATATCGGCGATTTTGATTCCGTCAAATTCTTCAAATTTTTTATAATTGGTTTTACTCCAAAGTAAATACGCAATAATCAGTTTGTAGATATTGTTGGGTTTTACACCTTCACCCATATAGTATTCAAGGCGTTTCTTCCAACGGATAATATTGTAAAAAATTTCAGAAACAACGGCTCTGTCCTGGCTTCCCCATTTTCTGTTGGCTTTCAAAAGTCTTTCAATAACTTTATCGGCATATTTGTTTTTCTCAAAAAATGTCTCCTGTAAGGCATCGTGAATTCCGATTGCCAAGTTTCTGTGAATAAGTTCCATAAATTTGCTTCGCTGTTTGAATCTGCAAAAATACGACTTTTAATTGAGAGTTTGGAATTTGGGGTGGGGGAGTTGATGAAGGGTTGTGAATTGTGAATGATCAATTCGCTTCGCTTGTGAATTTTTGGTTTCGGGTTGAGGATATGAGTAATTATATATTGTACAGATCGGTTTTCTAATGGAAGGTTGCGCATTCACGATTCACTTTTCAAAGCAAAAACTGACTATTGACAATCTGAGATTCAGTAGTGAATGGCCTGTATGTTTATTAATTTTTATATAGTGGAAATAAATTTTAATGCTGAATTTGTAAAGATTTTCCGATTATTTGTATTTTTTATTTGTTGAAGATAGCCTTTTACTATAAGACGAATAAACCTGTGTTTTTTGCTTAATGAAAAATATTTGTTAACAAAATATACACTGTTCATTATTATACTTTATTTTCTTTGCAGCAAGTTTATTTAATTTGTGTTAATTCACTTGTTTGTGTAAAATTAACAGGCGCTTATGATCTACTATACTGAGCTTTATCTATTGACTTCAACCTCTAAAAAGTTCTACCTTTGCAAAAAATAAAAATATGAGTGACACAGTAATTTGTCCAAAATGCAGCTCTGAGTTTACATACCCGAGCGATAATATGATGGTATGTTCCCAGTGTTTCTACGAATGGGATCCGGCAGAAGCCGCTGCTGAAGCCGCAAATGAAGGAAAAATCCTGGATTCCAACGGAAATGAACTTCAGGATGGTGATTCTGTAGTGGTAATAAAAGATTTACCTGTAAAGGGAGCACCAAAACCGGTAAAAGCCGGAACTAAAGTGAAAAATATCCGTCTGAGACCCGGAAGTGATCACAATATTGACTGTAAAATTGATGGTTTCGGAGCAATGGCTCTTAAGTCAGAATTTGTAAAGAAAGCATAAGAAAACTTTGTTTTTCTATGCCCTGAAAATAAAGAAAAGGAAAAAATTGGACAGTGTAATCTTTCAACAGACTTAATTGCAAGATTGCTAATGTCCGTCTGGAAGGCAGAAAGAGAATTAACCAAAAATTTCCTTATACTTTAGAAGTACAAATGTAAGAAAAAGTTTTAAAACAGCTTCTTACGTTTGTGCTTTTTTTATTGATAAGTATAAGTGAATGTATAAGTTATGTGTAATTTGGTTTTTCGCCTACATAAACGAAATACAGATCGTTCCTGATATTTTCTCATCCGTATACACAACAAGCTCTTTTTCTTTTGCTCTTAATTTATTCCAGTAATAATTTCCTGCAAACCTGCTTTCAAGGACTTCGGCTTCAAGACCGGTTTCTGTGATTTTGATTTCTTTGGGATAATAAGAGAATTTGGTAAGCTGGAAATTTTCAGCTTCTGCTTCACTGAAAATATTCACTTCCCCGAATAGCTTAGCAACATAAGGATTGTAAGGATGTCTGTAGGTTTCCTCCGGACTGTCATTCTGAATCAGTCTTCCGTCCTGCAGAATGACAATCTGGTCCAGCCATGGCATAATATCCTGAAGCTCATGCGTCGAAATAATCAGAGAAACTCCATGCTGTTTTACATATCTGAAAAGTCTTTCCCTCAGTTCAATTTTTCTAGGAAAATCAAGATTACTGAATGGCTCGTCTAAAATAAGAAGTTTGGGAAGTACAGATAATGCTCTTGCAATAGCCACTCTCTGCTGTTGTCCGCCACTTAAGAATTTAGGAAGTACGTTGGCAAATTCCTGAAGTCCCACCACCTCAAGAAGCTCCGTTACGGTTTCTTTTTTCTGTTTTAAATTGATATTAGAAATAAATTTTCCTACGTTTTCGGCAACCGTAGCGTAAGGCATAAGATCAAAATTCTGGGCTACGAATTTCATTTCAGGTTCTCCGGGAACAAGATTTCCTTTCGGTCCCAAAAGCTTTGCTCCGTTAAAAATGATCTCTCCTTTTTCCCAATCCAAAAGACCATAGATAAGGTTAAGAAGAGTAGATTTTCCACATCCGCTTTCACCGGCCAGCGCTATAATCCTGTTTTCTTCAAACCTTAGGTTAAGGTTCTGAAACAGGGGATTTTCTTTGTTGTGAGAGAAAAATAAATTGTTTATTTCTAATAGCATATTACAAATGTAAGGTTTTTATGAAAACATAATTTTTTTTATTATATTAGCGGAACTAATAAAAATAAATCAAAAATGAGAAAAAAACTGTTTTCGTTAGCTATTCCTGCATTATTTATTGCTGCTGTAATGGTTTCTTGTAAAAAAGACAAACCACTTACGAGTGAAAGTAATGAGGTGACAACTACCAAAGAAGGTAGCCAGTTCACTTTGGATACGCTAAACAGTAAGGTTGAATGGAAGGGATATAAAGTATTTAAATCTGAGAATACAAGCCATTTTGGAACCATCAGGTTTGAAAGCGGAGATGTGACGGTGAAAGACGGAAAACTGGAAAGCGGAAAATTCGTTGCTGATATGAACTCTTTAACTTCTGTGGACCTGAAAGACAGCCCTGAAGATTTAGGAAAATTAAACGGCCACCTGAAAAGCGGAGATTTCTTTGAAGTTGAAAAATTCCCGACAGCTTCTTATGAGATTACAAAGGTTACTCCGGCTACAGAAGGTGATTATAATACTCTTTTAGATGGTAATTTAACGATTAAAGGAATTACAAAACCTGTTCAGTTTAAAGCTAATGTTTCTGTAAAAGATGGAGAGGTGAGTGTAGCTACTGAGCCGAAAGATATCAAGAGGGAAGAGTTTGGAGTAAAGTTCCAGGCTCCTGCTGAAAACGGTGTAATCAAAGACGAGGTAACTCTTCAGATCAGCGTTAAAGCTTTAGAAAAGAAATAATTTTTTTATTTAAGTGAAATAAGTGATTGAAGTCTGCCTCCCGAAAAAGAGGCAGATTTTTTTTTGACGGACTTATTATTCAACTTAAAATCGTATTTTTGCAAAACATTTTGAAAGGGTAAAATAATGATAGAAAAGATAGAAGAACTACTGGTCGAAGTAAACGGCTTCAATGCTACCTCTAAGGAAGAGATCGAAAACTTCCGAATCAAGTACAACGGTAAAAAAGGGGTTCTTAATGATTTTTACGAAACATTAAAAGAAGTTCCTAACGACCAAAAGAAAGATTTCGGACAGAAAATCAATACTTTGAAGCAGGCAGTGGCTGTAAAACTGGAGGATTTGAAAAATGCTTCCGCATCGTCTGTTGTGGTTGAAAAAGAAGATCTTACAAGACCTGCATTTCCATTGGAATTAGGTTCAAGACATCCGATCAATCTGGTAAAAAACAGAATTATTGAAATCTTCAAATCTATCGGTTTTGCAGTAGCAGACGGACCAGAGATTGAAGATGACTGGCATAACTTTACGGCGCTTAACCTTCCGGAATATCACCCGGCAAGAGATATGCAGGATACATTCTTCATTGAGCAGAATCCGGATATTCTTTTGAGAACGCATACTTCTTCTGTACAAACGCGTTATATGGAAGAAAACCAGCCGCCTATCAGAATTTTATCTCCGGGAAGAGTGTTCAGAAACGAAGCAATCTCTTCACGTTCTCACTGTATTTTCCATCAGATTGAAGGACTGTATATTGATGAGAATGTAAGCTTTGCAGACCTGAAGCAAACAATCCAGTTCTTTACGACTGAGCTTTTCGGAAAATCTAAAATCAGAATGAGACCTTCCTTCTTCCCTTTTACAGAGCCAAGTGCTGAAATTGATGTGTATTGGGGATTAAACTCAGAAACAGACTACAGAATTACCAAAGGAACAGGATGGCTGGAAATTATGGGATGCGGAATGGTAGACCCTGCCGTATTGAAAAATGTGAATATCGATGCTGAGAAATATTCAGGATATGCATTCGGAATGGGTATTGAAAGAATCACGATGCTTCTTTACCAGATGAGTGACATCAGAATGTTCTTTGAAAATGATATCAGAACACTTGAACAATTCAAAACGCTATAAAAAATCAAACCTCCGGAGCTCCGGAGGTTTTTGTTTTTAATTACTGACCTAAGAAACAAAACGTAATTAAAAACTGATCTTATTGAAAAATTTACACGTGTCTGTTTCTTATGCCCATACTTCGGTTCGGAACCGCCAGGTACCTCAAATGAAGTATTGACATGCTGCAACTGTAGGGCCGCCTCTATAATAAAGACAATTTGTAGCAGGAATATATTACATTGAAAATAAAAAAGCCTGTCTCAAAAGTGTCATTCTGAACGAAATGAAATGGAGTGAAGAATCTCAGGTTATTAATTATCGATGAGATTCTTCCTTCGTCAGAAATCGAAGATTCGACGTAGTCAATGACAAAAATCAAATTATTTGACTTTTGAGACAGGTTTTATCTTTAAAAATAAGGATTGTTATTTAGTGAACTTTAAAGGATACTTCACATTTTTATAATCATCAATACTCGCTTTCAGTGATCCTACTGCAAGTTCAGCTTTCAACAGCATAGGAATGTGGTTGGAATCATTGGAAACCCACATGGTTACGCCTTCTTTTTCCTTAAACACTCTTCCGCTTTTTACAGAAGGAATAATTTTTAAACAGTTAATAGTTCCAAATTTGGTTTTTAAATTTTCTGTTCCTATTACTTTCAGCTGGAAAGGAAACATTTCATCATCAATCCACACATTCATATTGATAACCGTTCCTACTTTCAATTCATCGGGACTTTTACTTCTTAAATAATAAAAGCATGAAAGCATATCCTGAACACCTTTTACTGATTTCAGAACTTTAGAACCATTAGCCGGTGTCTTTTTATCTGTTAAAATTAAAGTGCTGTTATCATGATTAAAAACGGTTTCAAAATGCTGGCGGTAACTTCCTTCACGTACATTTCTGACATAAAAGCTTGGTAATCCCGTCTGTGTATTGATGAAACTTTCATATAAATCTTCTACTTTGAAGAATGCTTTTACGGCACCTGTGGTCTGTCCTGTCCCTTTCACGTAGAGATGTGGTACTCCTTTGTAAGTGGTTTGCTTGGTTGTAAGATTGGCAGTTCCCGCATTAAGGAAACCATAGTGGATTCTAAGAGTAATAGATTCGCCATCTGCGATATTATCAATCTGGGCAGAGCCTAAAAAGAATATAAATACAGCAAAAAGGTTCAAAAGTTTATTCATAACAAGACATTTACAAAAATATTGCCAAATTTAAAATCTTAAATGATAGATATTTGACAAATCTCAGGTTTTTATTTAGAATCAATTAAATATGCTTCGCATTAAAATTAGTAAATTTGCAGTTACATGTATAATTAAATTATCTTAAAGATTATGATAACCACTGATATATTGATCATAGGTGCGGGACCTACAGGACTTTTTGCAGTTTTTGAAGCTGGTTTATTAAAAATGAAGTGTCATATTATTGATGCACTTCCACAGCCGGGAGGGCAATTGGCTGAACTTTATCCTAAAAAACCTATTTTCGATATCCCTGGTTATCCTTCTGTGAATGCAGGAGAATTGGTGGATAATCTGATGGAGCAGATCAAGCAGTTCCAGCCTGGATTTACCTTAGGGGAAACCGCTGTTTCTTATACAAAAATAGATGATGAATGGTTTGAGGTGGTTACCAACAAAGGAACCGTTCACAGATGTAAAGCGATTGCCATCGCTGGAGGTTTAGGGACTTTTGAACCAAGAAAACCTACGTTTGAAAATATCGCTGACTATGAAGAAAAAGGTCTTGAATATTTCGTTAAAGAACCTGAACACTTCAGAAATAAAAAAGTGGTGATTGCCGGTGGAGGTGACTCCGCGTTAGACTGGAGCATCTTCCTTTCCAATGTTGCCAGTGAAGTAACTTTGATCCACAGAAGAAACGAGTTCAGAGGAGCTTTGGATTCTGTAGAGAAAGTTCAGGATCTGAAAAACCAGGGGAAAATCAAATTAATCACTCCTGCTGAAGTTACCGGTATTAAAGGTGACGGAAAAGTAGAAGCCATCACGGTAGAAGTAGAAGGCCAGGAAGCTTACGATATTGAAACAGATTATTTCATTCCTTTATTCGGATTGACACCAAAATTGGGTGAGATCGGAAACTGGGGATTAAATATCGAAAAAAATGCAATCGTTGTAAACAATGCTCTTGATTATCAAACTAACATTGATGGGATCTACGCTATCGGAGATATCAACACATACCCTGGAAAACTGAAGCTGATCCTTTGTGGTTTCCACGAAGCGACTTTAATGTGTCAGAGTGTGTACAACAGGCTAAATCCTGGTAAAAAATTCGTGTTAAAATATACAACGGTAAGTGGTGTAGACGGATTCGACGGAAGCCGTAAAGAAGCTGAGAAGGCAGTTGTGAAAAAAATTGACTAATTTTGCAGAATTATGTCAGACGTTAATATTAAAATCACCGACAGAGAAGGGGTAACCCACGATGTCGTAGCTCCTACGGATATGTCCATGAACTTAATGGAAATTATCCGTTCCTATGAATTGGCAGAAGAAGGTACTATTGGGGTATGCGGAGGAATGGCGATGTGCGCTTCATGCCAGGTATATGTAATCAATGATCCGGGTCTGGAACCGATGGGAGATGAAGAAGATGCCATGCTGGCTGAAGCTTTCCATGTGAAAGACAACAGCAGATTGGGATGCCAGTTACATATTGCCGATGCTATGGAAGGGCTCGAAGTGGAAATTGCTCCTTATCCTTAGAAAATATTTTTTAATCTTAATAAGAAACCCGTCCGGATTTTTCGGACGGGTTTTGTTTTTATATTTATTTCTGAGAACATATATATTCGTGTCTGATTAGAGTGTCTTCTTTAATGATTTCTAAGTAACTTTCACCTTCATTCTTTATAAAGTAATCTCCCGGTTCTATTTCATCTTTATAGGAAATCCACCATTGGCCGTTGTCATAACATTCACAAGGCTGATTGCTTTCAGAAATAGTTCCCTTTAATTTAAGAGATTTTATACCTTCAATACTTTCAACTCTCATTTTACATTTTTGCTTCTTGACTCTTTCCATCGCAGTCTTACAATCTTCCATAAAATAAGAGGAAAGAGCAGGAACAATAACGAATATAGTTACAAATGCTGTGGCAACTCCAAGCATTTCTTTATTAACGTTGTAGTTATTCATATGAAAGACTATAAAAACTTAAATTTCCTCCTTAGAAATCCACTTTCCAACCGTAGGCGCCTGATAATTTCTCATCTTTTCCAGCAGATCATCAATGGTATCGCTGATCAGCAGCATATCTCTGTTTACCTGCTTTAAAAATCCTTTATCTACCATGGTCTGAACCAGTTTGATCAGATCATCATAAAATCCGTCAATATTCAGAATTCCGATCGGTTTTTTGTGAAGCCCGAGCTGTGCCCAGGTGATCATCTCAAAGAATTCTTCTAATGTACCATATCCGCCGGGAAGAACGATAACCCCATCACAAAGGTCATTCATTTTGGTTTTTCTTTCGTGCATGGTTTCCACGATGATAAGCTCTGTCAGGTTTTTGTGAGCAATTTCTTTAGACTGTAAAAACTGGGGTAAGACTCCTGTTACTTTACCTTTTTCACTTAAAGCACCGTTAGCAATTGTTCCCATTAAACCAGTTTCCGAACCACCATAAACCAGTTGTATATTTTGTTTTGCTAAGGTTTGCCCCAGCAGAAATGCTTGCTCTTCATATATTTTATCTGTGCCGAAGCTTGAGCCGCAGAATATGGTGATACTTTTCATATTATTTGCAAAAATCAATTAAATAGTTTCTAACTTCAAAATCTGTTAAACCTCCAGCTTTTTTGAAGTTTGTACATGCCTGTTCAATTTTTCCAACTGCAAGATATGATATTCCTAGTTTAATATAGCCCTCACGAAATCTCGAGATGAAGCGATTATCTTTAATTTGTAATTTGTCCAACTTACTGAGGTTTTCAATCGCTTTATCAAATTGATTGTTATTATAGTATTCAAAACCATTCCCAATAATATGATATAAATCTTTCTCTGATTTATCGCTCAAATCCTGATACCATTTTAAAAAATAGTTTTCTTCAGTTACTAACATATTTATTCCATAAGGATTTTTAAAATATTTTTCTGCCTGCATTAATGCTTGCACAAATTGTGTATCATATTGAGGGGTACGCTTGTCAAGTATTTTAATACTAGTAATCTTATTATCTTTTGTTAAAATATATTCAATTTTAAAATATAAGTCATCCATATCTTTTGAGTTTTCTTGTTTCATTAAGGGTATTATGAAGTCATCAAAACTTTTTTCATGATTAAATATTGGACGAATTACCTGATTAGCAATCAATAAGCTATCGTTGTTTCTTACTTCGATTTTGGGTTTAAATTCCGGAAACTTTTTTATAAAATCTCCTTCCTTTAATAATAAAGATATTTCATTTCCTTCTTGTAGGACTAGATAATTATCTTCAAACCAGTATTTGAAAGTACGATTTTCAAGAATAATCTTGTCAGTATAAAACTTCGCTTTGAATTTTTGCTTAGAAATTACAAATTCATCTTGATTAATTTTGTAAAAAAGACTGAAGGAATACTTGGGATTATTTATTTCTAAATTTTTCCCATCAGGTTGTACAATTTTATCTAAAATCCATTCGCCCATTAATCTCTGTGACTGAGAATAAGTTTTAATACAAACGATCAAATAAAGTAATAAGAGTAATTTTATTTTCATCTTTAAAAAAATTAAAATATCCAAAATCATAAGACTTTGGATATTGAATATAGCAATTTTAATGTTCTATTTCTGAGGAATATTCGCTAAAATATCTTTCAGGAAGCTCCAGAATTTCTGAGTTGAAGGAATATTCGCTCTTTCATCAGGAGAGTGTGCGCCTCTGATAGTAGGTCCGAAGCTTACCATTTCCATTTCAGGATAGTTGGCACCGATGATACCACATTCAAGACCTGCGTGGCATGCTACTACATGAGGTTTTTCAGTGAACTTTTCAATATAAAGTTTCTCCATCAGCTGTACAATCTCTGAACCAGGTTTTGGCTTCCATCCAGGATATGAACCGCTGAATTCAACATTCATTCCAGCAAGCTCTGCTACCGATTTCAATTGTTCTGCCACTGAATATTTGGAAGAATCTACAGAAGATCTCGTAAGGTTTAAGATCTTAAGTTCTCCGCCTTTCAGTTCTACTCTTGCTACATTGTTGGACGCTTCTACAAGATCAGCCACATCAGGGCTCATTCTGTATACTCCGTTGTGAAGAGCCTTTAAAGTAAGGATCACTTTCTTAGAATCTGCTTCTGAAATAGCTTTGTCGGAAGACGTAGAGTTTTCAATATTGATCTGGATTCCCGGTTCTACAGCAGCAAATTCTTCTAAGATCTCTTTTTTAAGAACCGTTACATTTTCAATAAATTCCTGAGCATTTCTCACTGAGATTATAGCAACTCCTTCTCTTGGAATAGCGTTTCTCAAACCTCCGCTGTCGATAGAAACCAGTTCAATATTTTGGTTGTCCAATCCGCTGTAAAGAAGTCTTCCCAGAATGATATTGGCATTTCCGAAACCTTTATGGATATCCATTCCGGAGTGCCCTCCCTGAAGTCCTTTTACTTCAAGTCTTACAATTTGTCCTTTTGATGCTTCTGCAGCGTAAGTCTGAGTGATGGTTACATCTACACCACCCGCACAGCCGATATCAATTTCATCATCCTCTTCCGTATCAAGATTCAATAGGATTTGTCCTGTCAATTGTCCTGGTTTTAATCCTAAAGCACCTGTCATTCCGGTCTCTTCATCAATCGTGAAAAGAGCTTCCAATGCAGGGTGTGGAATATCAGAACTCTCAAGGATAGACATGATGGTTGCTACTCCTAAACCATTATCAGCGCCCAAAGTAGTTCCTTTTGCTTTTACCCAGTCACCGTCAATTTCCATTTTGATTCCTTCCGTTTCAAAATCAAAATTGACATCATTGTTTTTCTGGCAAACCATATCAAGGTGCGATTGAAGCACAATAGATTTACGGTTTTCCATTCCTGCCGTGGCCGGTTTCTTAATAATAACGTTTCCTACTTCATCTACCGTAGTTTCCAGTCCTAAATTTTCACCAAATCCTTTGATAAAAGCTATTACTTTTTCCTCCTTTTTTGAAGGTCTTGGAACAGCATTTAATCTGGAGAAATTTTTCCATATAATCTGCGGTTCTATATTAGATAATTCCATTGAAATTTATTTTTCTCAAATTTACGAAATAAAAAATGCTTCCGTGAGATACAGAAGCATTTTTGTAGGATTTAGCTTTATTAACATCCGCATTCTCCATAGATCGGAGTGGTAAATGTAGTTCCGTCCGGTTTCTCTATAGTCAGAGTTCCTTCAAACAGTAAAGCCTCTTCGCCCTTTATTTTTTTACCTTTTACAGAAATTTTGTAATCATCATTTTCTATTTCTTTGGTCAGCAATTCATCTACTTCCATGTCACTTGATGAAATGAGATTCATCGCCAGTCTTTTACCGTCAAGCATCATGTATGCTGTTTTTCCGGCATCATCCGCATAGATATATCTTTCATTTTCAAAATCAGATTTGCTGGCTGCAAAATAGCAGGAACATTCTTTGATTTCTTTTGGAAACGGAATGGTTCCCACCAGAATATTTCCTGAAGAAGGTCCGATAGAAGCAGTATCTTTAGTGATATGTAAAGAATCAGCAGGAGCAGAACCTGACACAGTTTCTTTTTCCTTTTTACAGGCTACCAATAGAAATGCGGAAAATACAATGATTACATATTTCATGTCTTTGTGGTTTTATTATTTGTTTATCCTCTTGCTCTTTCAAGAAGTGTCATCATCAATAAAGAAAGGATTACCAGGCTTTCTTCCTCATCATCAATATCGATCAGTCTGTCCAGCTGAAATCTTCTTCCGAAGAATGAAGGCATTTTTTTTAGCTTAAAATAAGCCTTTCCATCAATCCCTGTCACAGTATAGGACGGATTAAGGAAATATCCTGTAAACATCCCGATGATAGGAAGTTCTCCTACAAAACTGTCCCAGAATCTTACCCATGCACTATCTTCCTGAATTTTAAACTTAGGCTGATCATGTGCATCCAGGATATCATAACTTGCTTTCCACAGAGAACGCATTCCTTTTCTTGCCAGCCTGCCGAAGTTTTTGTTGTCGATGAGGTCGTTCAAAGAATAAGAAGCGTTGAAATCAATCCATTGGTTAGCTTTAATTCTGAAAAGTTCCTTAGACTTGCTTTCATCATTAAAAACAATAACATCTTCTTTTAACTTGAACATTTTCTGACGGACATATGCCACATAATTTCCGTTTTTGTCAGTAATGTTAAAGTCACTTGCTAAAGTAGTGATTTTGAATTTGAAATCCAGTGGATAATTAAGATTGTTAAGTACCATATCAGTTTATTTTTTTCATATTTAATTTAAGCCGCAAATATAAAGGTTTTTTTAGTGTTCTCAGATACACGGGAAATATAAAATATCATAATGGGACATTAATTTCATGGTCAATTGTCAATTTTTACTGCGCAAAGTCAATAGTCAATAATCACTTTATACAAATTCACAAACGAAGTGAATTGACCATTCACGATTCACTATCAATTATCAACTTTAATCCTTATTTTTGTACTTATGGATTACCCTAGTAAAGTATTGGCAAAGGCAGTAGATGAAATTTCCGGGCTGCCCGGAATTGGCAGGAAAACGGCTCTGAGATTAGCATTACATTTGCTGAAGCAGCCCAATTCCAGAGCTGTAAGCCTTGGCAACTCCCTGATTAATCTTGTCAATGAAATAAAATATTGTAAAGAATGTCATAATTTTTCAGATTTTGACATTTGTGAAATATGCAGCAATGAAAAGAGAAACGGTGAACTGATCTGTATTGTAGAAGATGTAAGAGATGTGATTGCGATCGAAAATACAGGAAAGTATACAGGAAAATATCTGATTCTCGGTGGGAAAATTTCTCCCATGGAAGGAGTAGGGCCAGGCCAGCTGAATATTCCAAGCATAGAAAAGAAACTGAATGACGGACAGGTAAAGGAATTTATTTTCGCACTGAGTGCTACGATGGAAGGAGATACCACCGCCTATTATATTTACAAAAAATTTAAAAATTTCAATGTGAATTTTTCCAGCATTGCAAGAGGAATTTCTGTAGGGGATGAACTGGAATATGCAGATGAAATTTCTTTAGGAAGATCTATTATCAACAGACTGCCTTACAACGAAAAGGACTAATATGAAGTTATCTGTTATTATAGTTAATTACAATGTTACCCAATTGCTCAGAAGCTGCCTCCTGTCGCTCCGGAAGTATATACAGGATATAGATTATGAGGTGATTGTCATTGATAATGCTTCTGCAGATAGCTCATGGCGAGATCTTATTTCTGAATTTCCCAACGTACATTTTATATCTTCTGCAACAAATTGCGGGTTTTCAAAAGCGAATAACCAGGCTGTCCGGAAGGCAAAAGGAGAATATATTTTGCTTTTGAATCCTGATACGGAATTTGAAGGGTTTTATATGAAAGAACTGCTGGATTTTGCAGATGCACAGCCTTCATTCGGATGTCTGGGAGTAAGAATGCATGATGCCGGAGGAAATTTCCTTCCTGAAAGCAAGCGATCGGTTCCGGATATGTTCAATTCATTTGAAAAGCTGTTTACCAATTTTAAAAATAACAACTCGAAATCCTATTACAGAAACGATATAGAAGAAAATGCTATTGCTGAAGTGGAAGTAATCACCGGAGCATTTTTATTGGCTAAAAAAGACGTTTACGAGAGAATAGGAGGATTGGATGAAGCTTATTTTATGTATGGAGAAGATATTGATCTTTGTTATACCTTTTTAAGAAACGGATATCAAAACTTCTATTATGGAAAAGTTTCAATTCTTCATCACAAAGGGGAAAGTACCATTAAAGATGAAGTATACCTCAACAGATTTTACGGAGCCATGCAGATCTTTATTGATAAATATTATAAAGAATCAAAGCCTGTACAGTATTCATTTTTAAAGGCAGGATTAAAGCTTCGGCATCAGATTGAAAAGATCAGGTTAAAATAAAAAAGCAACTCAATCTGAGTTGCTTTTGTTGTATGTAAGATGATATTCTTCTTATTTTGCCGGAGCTACCGGAGTAGTTGTAGTAGAAGAAGCAGGAGCTGACTGTTTTGCCGGAGCTTCTTTCTTAGCAGGCTGTTGTGTAGGAAGTGCCTGAGAAGGCTTACCTGTAATAACAACGCTTAAAAGGATAAGAACGATGATAGTTCCGCCCAGAGTCCATGTTGCTTTTTCCATGAAATCATTGGTTCTCTGTACCCCGAACTGTGCAGATGATGCACCTCCGAATGTACTGGAAAGGCCTCCTCCTTTTGGATTTTGTGCCATAACAATAATTACCAATAAGACACTGGCAATCATAATAAGAACCATCAATAGTGTAAATATAGTATCCATTAATTCTGATATCTTTTTGAATGGGCAAATTTAATCTTTTTTTACTGAATTACAAAAAAAGATATCGCCAAATGTTGATAAAAATAAAAACGGCAACATTTGTTGCCGTTTTTTCTATAAAAATAGGATGTTATTATTTAAAATCAGCATCTGTAGCCTTATTGATCTCATAAGACTTTACAGTCATGGTCATATCCATTCCCATCTGGCTTACAGAGATCGTGAAAGGCATTTTTACGCCTTCTACATCTTTGTAATTAGAGTAGGTTGTCGGAATGGTCATTTCCTGACCTTTAGCTTTTATTTTTTTAGTCTCTCCGGTTTTTAATCCCGTTGCCACACTGTAGTAATAGGTTGTATTTCCACCTTTAATAGCATAAGAATCTTCCCCGCCAATTTTCTCAATTCCTCCTAACTTATAGTCGGGAGATTTTGCAAACCCCAATTCTTCGAAAATCTCAGGATTTTTTTGTTTTTCGGCAATTTCCTCCGGTGTGATGTCAACCTTTTGTCCCATTTGCATAGAATAGCCGGTTTTCCCGTCGAATACCTGCTTCTGAACAACCTGTCCCATTGCCGTTACCGTGGTAAGTTCTTTTCCGCCTTGTGCTTTAACGATTTTAAAATCGATGTTTTGCCCTTGCATAGACATGGAAGCATTGGTTATATAAGACGTGATTTTTGCAAGATTAGCTTTTCCTCCGATAGCATTGATGTATTTGTCAACAACAGATGCAACGGTTACATTGGCATCCACTTTTTGTACAGTTGGTTTTGCAACGGGGTTGGCTTCTGTATCGAAATATTTTACAGGATAACCCAGTTTTTCCAATCCTTCAGAAATATCAGATGCCTTACCAGCGATGAAAATTCTGCTCTGGTTGGGCAAAATTGTAGCTTTTACAGCATTGGAAACATCTGCTGCAGTTACCTTATCAATAGATTTTAAGTAATTGGTATAAAAATCAGCAGGTAAATCCTGAACCTTCAGGTTTAAAGCAAATCTTGCGATATTGGCAGGCTGTTCCAGGGCAAGAATGAAAGCTCCTTTTAATTTAGCTTTAGCGTTCGCTAATTCTTCTGGTTTTATGGTAGAGATCGCATTAAGTTCATTCATGAATTCCTTAACAGCTTTGTCTGTAACCTCATTTCTTACACTTGCACTCGCAGAGAATTGTGGAGAATATTTGCTGGCCACCATTTCTGAGTAAGCCCCATAGGTAAATCCGTTTTTCTCACGAAGGTTCATGAAAAGTCTGGCTTCACCGCCACCACCAAGGATGTAATTGGCGATTGTAGCAGGGAAGTAGTTGGCATCTTTCATTTTCAGGGTGTTCAGGTTGTTTAAAGAAACAACAGACTGTACTGCAGAAGGAACATCTACTACGTTGATCTCTGTTTTGGCAACATTAGAAGCAGGTTCCAATGGTGTGATAGGAGTGTTTGCTTTTTTCCAGCCACTGAAAGCTTTTTCGATCAAAGGCTTTACCTGATCAAACTTTACGTCTCCTACAATTACTAAATAAGCATTATCCGGAGCGTAGTATTTTTTATAAACATTTTGTACGTCAGCAAGCTGGATCTTGTTGATAGATTCAACCGTTTCAAACTCACCTCTTGAAGTATTTTTTCCATACATCAAAGCGTTGGATACTCTTTCAGCAATAGAAGAAGCATTTTTTTCATCAGCTTTTAATCCTTCAATCGTTCTCTCCTTAGAGTTTTGAATTTCTTCAGCAGAAAATTTAGGATTAATAATGGCATCAGCCATTAAACCTAAAACTTCAGGGAAATATTTTGAAAGTGAATTGGCAGAAGCACCTCCCGAAGAGAAATTAAGGTTTGCTCCAAGATAATCTACTTTTTTGTTGAAGTCGTCTTTACTGATGTTGGTAGTTCCGTTTTCGAACTGCTCAGCCATAATGCTGCTTACTCCGGTTACTGCTCCTTCGTTGTATGGAGGTCTGTCCATAGAAAGGCTGGCACTTACTCTTGGTAATTTGTTGTTCTCAACCACCATTACCGTAAGGCCGTTGCTTAGCTGGAAAGTTTTTGGCTTCGCAATGTTAATCGCAGGAGTAGGTCCTGGTTTTGGCATTGCATTAAGATCTATTTTTTGTGCTGAAACCATTCCTGTAAAGAAAAATGCTGCAGCTATATATGTTAATTGCTTTTTCATTTGTAAAAATTTAATTTTTAATAATCATATTATCTCCTAAGAAGCTAACTAATTACTTTTTCTCAGGTACGTAATTGATGATTATTCTTTGGTTGGAATTAAGATACTTTTTAGCAGCATTTTGAAGATCCTGTCTTGTGATAGATCTGTAAATGTCGATTTCTTTGTTGATCAGATTTGTATCACCCATCAATACGTGGTTGGTTGCCAGTGAAGCGGCAATTCCCTGAATGCTTGAATTGGCATTTACAAACTGGTTTTCGTACTGGTTTTGAAGTTTTTGATAATCCTCTTCAGAAATTAAAGTAGTCTGAAGCTTTTTGATTTCAGCATCAATGTCAGTCTGTAAAGCTTGTTTTGTAGTTTGTCCCATTGGAATCGCGAAGAACGCGAAAATACTGTAGTCTTCAAGTCCCTGGTTGAAAGCAGCCACCTGAAGTGCTTTTTTGTCCTGGTCTACTAATTTTTTATATAAAACCGAAGACTTACCGCTGCTTAAATAAGAAGAAAGCATATCTAAAACATAAGCATCTTTCTCTTTGTTAGCCGGAGTTCTGTATGCGAACACATAAGCCGGAAGCTGGATGTTAGGATCTGTAGCAGTTACTTCTTTTTCCTGAGTGATAGGCGTTTCTTTCGGGAAATCTTTTGGATAAAGGGTTCCTTTTGGAATGCCTCCATAGTAGGTTTCGATCCATTTCTTAGTCTGCTCAGGCTTGATATCTCCTGCAACCACTAAAGTAGCATTATTCGGAACATAATATTTTTTGTAGAACGCCTGGAATTCCTCTAGTTTAGCAGAGTTCAAATCCTCCATAGAACCGATTGTCGGCCAGTTGTATGGGTGGTTTGTGAATAAATTTTTCTGAATAGTCGTGAAAAGATTCCCATAAGGCTGGTTATCCATTCTTAATCTTTTCTCTTCTTTTACAACCTCTCTCTGAGTATCTACACCAATTTGGTTGATAACAGCGTGACGCATTCTTTCTGCCTCCATCCAAAGACCAAGCTGTTCATTGTTGGAAGGGAATGTTTCATAGTAATACGTTCTGTCATTGGTCGTGTTGGCGTTGTTCTGCCCTCCGTTTGAAGAAACGATTTTAAACCAGTCTCCTCTCTTGATGTTAGGAGTTCCTTCGAATAAAAGGTGTTCAAAGAAGTGAGCAAAACCTGTTCTGCCTTTTACTTCATCTTTTGCACCTACATGATACATTACACCTGTCGTTACCACCGGTGCCGAATTATCCTGATGAAGAATTACATGCAGACCATTGGGAAGGTCATACTCTTCGAATTTGATTTGCTGTGCATTCAGCATGAGCCCGAAGAAAGCTACGGCAGCAGCAGAAAGAAGTCGCTTTTTCATAAAATTTAGAAATTGTTTACCAATTAGTATGAAAAGTGAATTAAATGTTACAGAATGTGTATAAATATAAAGGTGACGGTGAATAGTGAATGATGAATTCGCTTCGCTTGTCAATTGGTTACGTGATTCGGGTTGCGGGATTTGAGACCAAGAATAATCATTCACCATTCACTTGCGAAGCAAAATTGACTATTGACAATAATATTGATTACCAAAATCCCTAACTTCTACATGAAAGTTTGAATTCTCCTCCGAATACCTTAATTTTGTGTTCCCAAAATTTTTTGCTGTATGGACTATTTGAAAGGACTCAACGAATCACAATATGAAGCTGTTACCTCTTTACAGGGACCTTTGATGGTACTTGCCGGAGCAGGTTCCGGTAAAACGCGTGTACTGACCATGCGTATTGCCCATTTGATACACAACGGAATAGACCCTTTCAATATTCTGGCGCTTACCTTTACCAATAAAGCAGCACGGGAGATGAAAGAACGTATTGCAAAAGTAGTAGGGGACAGCAATGCAAGAAGCCTTTGGATGGGAACCTTTCACTCTGTTTTTGCAAGAATTTTAAGGATTGAAGCCCATTATCTCGGGTATCCTTCCAATTTTACCATTTATGATCAGCAGGATGCCCTGAATGTGATTAAAAAAGTACTGAAGGATATGAATATTGATGCTGATCTTTATAAACCTAAAAAAGTTCAGGCAAGAATTTCAACTTATAAAAACAATCTGATTACCGTAAAAGCTTATTTCAACAATCCGGAACTGATGGAAGCGGATGAAAAAGCGAATATGAAATTCATCGGGCAGATTTATCAGAAATACGTAGATCAGTGTTTCAGAAACGGATCTATGGATTTTGATGATCTTTTATTGAAAACCAATGAACTATTGACCCGTTTCCCGGAAGTACTGGCAAAATATCAGGACAGATTCAGATACATCATGGTAGATGAGTATCAGGATACCAACCACTCTCAGTATCTTATCGTAAAAGCTCTGGCTTCGAAATTTGAAAATATCTGTGTGGTAGGAGACGATGCACAGTCTATTTACTCTTTCCGTGGAGCGAATATCTACAATATCTTAAACTTTAAAAAAGATTATCCCGATGCTATAACGGTATCTCTGGAGCAGAATTACCGCTCTACACAGAATATTGTAAACGCAGCTAATGTTGTTATCGCTAAAAACCTGCAGCAGTTTAAGAAAAATGTATTCAGTGATAATGAAGAGGGAGATAAGATCAAAATATACCGATCTCTTTCCGATGCTGATGAAGCCAATTTCGTGGCAGGAAATATCTGGGAACTTCGTAACCGTGACCAGAGAAAATACAGCGATTTTGCTATTTTATACAGAACCAACTCTCAGACACGTGCTTTTGAAGATGCCCTGAGACGTAAAAATATTCCGTACAAAGTGTATGGAGGACTTTCTTTTTATCAAAGAAAAGAAGTAAAAGATCTTATTGGATACCTTCGTCTGCTGATCAATGAAAATGATTCTGAAGCATTGATGAGGATAATCAATTATCCTGCAAGAGGAATTGGAGAAACGACACAGAATAAACTGATCGTTTTTGCTGATGCCCACAATATTGCTGTTTCAAAAGTATTGGAGAATCTTCCGATGTATGCGCCGCAGCTAGGTTTGAACAATGGAGTTTTAAACAAACTGAATGACTTCTGGTCAATGATCAAAGCTTTTCAGGTATTGCTGAAAACAGAAACGGCTTACAGTGTTGCTATGGAAGTGGCAAAACGAAGTGGTTTAATCAAGTTTTTAAAAGATGATCAGACTCCTGAAGGAATTTCCAGAGTAGAAAACGTACAGGAATTGATGAACTCTATGCAGGGGTTCATTGAAGAACAGATGCAGCTTGAAGATGGAGATCCGAGTCTTTCCAATTTCCTGGAAAATATTGCCCTTTCTGCAGATACTCAGGATAAAGAACTGGAAGATGATATGGTTTCTCTGATGACGATCCACCTTTCAAAAGGACTGGAATTCCCGGTGGTTCACTTAGTGGGACTTGAAGAAAACCTTTTCCCTAGCTTTATGAGCTCTGCAACCAGAGAAGACCTGGAAGAGGAGAGAAGATTATTCTATGTGGCATTGACAAGAGCAGAAAAACAGGCCTTCTTCTCCTATGCTGTTTCCCGTTTTCAATGGGGAAAAATTACGGATGCTGAGCCTTCAAGATTCTTAAGTGAAATTGATGATGAATATATTGAATTCCTTAATCCTGCCCTGGAAAAAAGGTTTATCAATAATTCAGGCGTGAAATCCAATATCTTTGATGAGCATCCATCTGAAATGAGATCTTTCAAAAAGGTTGAGAAAAAGACCATCGACAGAGGAGATACTTCCAAGCCTGCTCCTGAAGTCAGAAAGCTGAAACCGGTAAGCACGGCTAAAATTATCAACCCAAGCGGAGCTTCTTCTCAGGATATTGAAGTAGGAGACAAAGTGAGACATGACCGTTTCGGAATTGGAGAAGTGACTTTCCTGGACGGAACAGATCCACAGAATATCAAAGCAAAAGTAGTTTTCATGCACGAAGGAGAAAAAAATCTGATCCTGAAATATGCTAAACTGACTAAGATTTAATTTCAAAATAAAAATATAAAAGAAACGGATTCAAAGTTTGAGTCCGTTTTTTATTGTTTAAGCGCTAAGTTCACAATGTAACTATTACGGTGTTTAGATCTTTTCGATCGCAAAGGCGCTACACTTAGCAGAGATAATTTTCCTTGCTGAACGAAGTGTCCTTGCGATCGTAAAAATAATTACTAAGTAAGAATTTCTTAGCGTACATCGCGTTTTTCAAAATTTATTTTACTGTTAATCTTTTATAAAACAATGTTTTTTATTGAAATGTTCTTAAATTATCATAACTTTAAATACGGGATAGAAAGAAACGATAACTATTTTTTATAAAAACAAAGTCTATCTATTTTGTAGACTAATAAATAAATTTTACATTTGCACCCTGTAAAAACATAAATGTTATCAAAATTCTAAACTATGAAAAATAAGAAAACTATTCTTTCGGCCTCTGTTTTATTTTTCCTCGGTGTATTTACTTATGGACAGGAAAAAGACAGCATAAAAACAAATAAAGACAGCATAAAGACCAATAATGTTGAAGAAGTAGTCGTACTGGGTTCAAGAGCCGGTGCCAGATCCAAAACAGATAGTCCGGTTCCTGTAGATGTATTTAATGTTAAAGAATCTTCTATTATCCTTCCACAAACCAATATTGGACAAATTCTGAATGCGGTTGCCCCTTCATTTACTTCCACCATTCAGACCAATTCAGATGGAACAGATCACCTGGATCCTGCACAGTTGAGAGGCTTGGGACCTGATCAGGTTTTGGTCTTGGTTAACGGAAAAAGAAGGCATACTTCAGCACTGGTAAACGTAAACGGAACACCTGGAAGAGGAACTGTTGGTACAGATTTGAACGCCATTCCTTCTTTTGCTTTAAACAGAATTGAAGTATTAAGAGATGGAGCGGCTGCACAATACGGATCTGATGCCATTGCCGGTGTTATTAACCTGGATCTTAAAAGAGATACAGGGAAGTTGGCAGGGCAGATCAGCTATGGCGGAAACCTTACGCCAACGGCTAATGATCATACCGGAGATTTTGACGGCCAAAATATCCAGCTGGATTTGAACTATGGAAATAAAATCGGAACCAAAGGAGGATTTTTTAATATTACATGGTCTTCACAATTCAGAAATCCGACGTATAGAGCAGGAACAGAAAGTGGTCCTATTTACAACGCTTACAATGCCATTGAACAGCGTGCATTGAATGACGGAGTGAACCTTTCTTCTCTTTTTACGAATATTAACAATACACCTAACTCACAGCAGCTTGTGAATTATATTCATCAGTATGCACAGAATGTGAGCTATTTTTCTCAGGATTTACAAAATTCAATCCAGGGAGCGAATACCATTTCTGCACTACAGAATGTTTTGAAATCTGCCAATTTTACCAGAGATCAGCTTAATTATTTTACGGATCAGGAGCTGGCTTACCGAGGACAGACCAGAAAGGACTTTAATATGCAGGTAGGGCAGTCTAAACTTAACAATCACCAGCTTTTTGTGAATGCAGAAATCCCTGTAAGTGACAACTGGAAAGTATATACTTTTGGTGGTTATAGTATAAGACACGGAACTTCCGGAGGTTTTTACAGAAGACCAAGTGAAAGCAGAACTTTTACAGGATTGTATCCTAACGGTTATCTTCCACAGATCGGAACAGATATTCAGGATATTTCATTAGCAGCGGGAATTAAAGGAAACTGGGAAGGCTGGAATATTGATTTCAGTAATACGTACGGACAGAATTCATTTACCTATAATATTCAGAATACAGGAAATACCTCTTTGCGTTTTGCTTCACCAAGGGAGTTTAATGCAGGTGGTTTAAGATTTTCTCAAAATACGATCAATTTAGATTTTTCTAAGAAATATGATGTATGGGAAGGAATCAATGTAGCCTTTGGAGGTGAGCACCGTTATGAGAATTTTAAAATTACCCAGGGAGAAGAAGCTTCTTATGCGACCTATGATGTTTCTGGAAATGTCTGGAACGGAAATTCTGTAAGACCTACAGATTTTTTCGGAGCATTGCTTCCGGGAGGATCGCAGGTATTCAACGGGTTTAAACCTGGAAATGCAGTCGATAAAAACAGACAGTCGGTAGCAGCGTATGCAGATGTTGAATTCAACTTTACCAATTGGTTATTGGTAGATGCAGCGGCGAGATATGAAAACTATTCGGATTTTGGGTCTACATTCAATTATAAACTAGCTTCAAGAATCAAGGTTGCCCCTAATTTCAATGTAAGATTTGCGGGATCTACAGGATTCAGAGCACCATCTATCCACCAGATCTATTATAATGTAACCTCTACGTTGTTCACCAATAATCAACTGTTGGAAGTAGGAACTTTCAGCAATGATTCTCAGCTCGCAGGGCTTTTGGATATGCCAAAGCTGAAGCAGGAAACTTCCAAATCAGCAAGTGTAGGATTTACTTACAGAATTCCTTCGGTCGGTCTTAGCTTTACAGCAGACGGGTATTTCACGAGAATTGATGACCGTATTATTCTTACAGACCAGTTCTTAAAAGCAAGCGTTCCTCAGAAAGCACAGGAAGCTTATGATCAGTTAGGAATCAATGCTGCGCAATTCTTTACGAATGCTATTGATACGGAAACAAAAGGTTTAGATGTTGTGATTTCACACAATGCCAGATTCTCAGAATTTAAGTTGGATAACAACTTTGCTATCAATCTTAATAAAACAAAACAGGTTGGGGATATCCATTCTGCAGGTCTTCTGCAGTCGCCACAATTAGAGAAAGTATATTTTTCTGAGAAATCAAGAGTGTATCTGGAAGAAGCTGTACCTAGAGTAAAAGCAAGTCTTTCGCATACGCTTTCATGGAAGAATGCCACTTTCTATCTGAGAAATACTTACTTCGGAAAAGTAACAGGCGCTGATATTATTGATGTAAACGGAGACGGAATCATTGATTTTAACGAACACCAGCAGATCGGAGATAAGATCA
Source organism: Chryseobacterium sp. X308 (assembly GCF_020733145.1). Classification (NCBI taxonomy): domain Bacteria; kingdom Pseudomonadati; phylum Bacteroidota; class Flavobacteriia; order Flavobacteriales; family Weeksellaceae; genus Chryseobacterium; species Chryseobacterium sp. X308. Next base: position 82,013 of record NZ_JAJFZH010000018.1, on the reverse strand, counting down.
TTACGGATTTATCTGCTGCTTATCAGTTTACTAAAAATGTAGGACTGACTTTAGGAGTAAACAATTTGTTTGATATCTATCCAACGAAAAACCTTCCCGCTTCTACTAATAATGATCAGTTTATCTATTCCCGTTCCACTTCTCAGTTTGGACAGAATGGTAGATATGTCTTCGCAAGACTTAATTTTAATTTTTAAATAAATCAAAATATAGTGCTTATAAAAAAACAGTTCAGAATTTCTGAACTGTTTTTTCTTTATTTAATGACTGCCTTTATCTTTCCACAAGTTCTTTCACTGGTTCACCATAATGGTCAATTTCAGTTGTTTTGATTTGAAGCAGCTGATACCACTTTCTGAAAGCTCCTGCAAATACAATAAGCATCAGAACCATGGCTGTTACTGCTAAAGTTGCCAGTAAATACTGTCCTTTAGGAATGTAAATGGCGGTCACCTGAATATAACCCGCCCAGAAGGTAATTCCAGCCATGAATACACCCGGAATAGCCGAGCATAAAGCATATTTTCCCCTGTTCATTCTGATCAGCATCGTTGTACAGACGATAAGCCCACAGGCTGCCAGCAGTTGGTTACTGATTCCAAATAACGGCCAGATACTGTTTACATTTCCGGTATATACCAGATATCCCCAGGCAAAAGTGAAAAGAAGACTGCTGATAATGATTCCCGGAATCCAGTTTTTATCATTAAACTTTGGAACTACGGACCCCAGCATTTCCTGTAAAAAGAAGCGTCCGACTCTGGTTCCGGCATCAATGGCTGTAAGAATAAATACCGCTTCAAACATAATCGCGAAATTATACCAATACGCGGTAAGCTGATCCATATACGGGATTTTATTAAAGATATGGGCCATTCCCACGGCCAGAGATACTGCACCTCCGGTTCTGCCATACAGATCAATACCTATTTTCTGGGAGTAATAATCAATATCCACTCCGTGCAAAGAAGGATGCGCTGCCAGAAATGAATCATAGGCTTCTTTGGGCGTGTTGATGGCAAAATAATCACCCGGCATCAGTGTACAGGCTGCGATAAGCGCCATTAATGCGACAAAACCTTCTACCAGCATGGCTCCGTAACCAACAAAAAGAATTTCTCTTTCTTTATTAAGCATTTTCGGAGTGGTTCCCGTAGCAATCACCGCATGGAACCCGGAAATCGCTCCGCAGGCAATTACAATGAAGATAAAAGGAAGTACCGGACCGCCAATAATAGGGCCGCCGCCATTAACAAATGCTGTGATAGCCGGCATCTGTATCGTTGGATGGATAACGATTACCCCTATAGCCAGCATAATAATAGTTCCGATTTTTAAATAAGTTGAAAGATAATCTCTTGGAACCAAAAGAAGCCATACCGGCAATACAGAAGCAATAAAACCATAGAGAGGAATCGCTATAGAAATCGTTTTAATATCCCAGGAAAATAAACCATTCATCGTAGGATTCTGCATCAGAGTGTGTCCACCAATAATCCCTGCAATCAGAAGAATTCCTCCCAAGATACTTGCAAAAAGTACACTGTTCTTTTTATAGCGCATAATCAGCCCCATAATGATGGCAATAGGCATCGTAATGATTACTGTAAAAAGAGACCATGAAGCTTCATGCATCGCGTTGATGCAAGCTAAAGATAGACCTGCCAGTGTAAGAATCAAAATGAAGAGGATCGCAAAACCTGCTACCGTACCCGTTGCTTTCCCGATTTCTTTGGAAGCAATCGTGGCTAGACTTTGCCCTTTATGTCTCACTGAAGCAAAAAGAACAATCATATCATGAACCCCACCTCCCAGTACGCATCCTATCAATATCCATAAAGCTCCCGGAAGATATCCGAACTGTGCAGCAAGAACAGGTCCTACCAAAGGCCCGGCAGCAGCAATAGCTGCAAAATGATGCCCGAAAAGTACATTTTTATTGGTAGCCACATAATCTTTACCATCTGCAAATTCTACAGCAGGTGTTGTATTCCCGTCATTAAGCCGGAGAACTTTATTGGCAATGAAAATACCGTAAAAACGGTAAGCTATCGCAAAAAGAAGAACAGATACAAAGATGAGCGTAAGTGCATTGATATTGTTTAAAGATTCCATACTGCTTATTTTTGTTGATAAAAAATTAAACTATTGGTGTTTTTGTTGTTAATAATTTAAACAATAGCCAAGGTAATTAATTCTCAATGAAAAAGTAATAATATGTATATCAATCTAGCAAATTTGTATTTGTTCTTTATGTTATTAATTTGATTTATAGGATTTTGTGTTGTGCTCTGATAGATAAATATATATCTTATTTCTTTTGTGAAAGAACAAAATCTACCATCTTATCTGTAAGTTGGTCCAGATAAGCTTTATCAGTAGTGCCAAAGCCATGCACTCCGCCATCAACGACGATCAGGGAGTTCTGTATTTTGGCTCTGTTTAATTTTCTGTGGAGCTTTTTAGACTGGCTTAAAGGAACAATTTTATCATTATTCCCCTGGACAATTAAAGTTGGAACTCCTCCGGAAACAAAATAGACAGGGGAAATCGTTTTAAGATAATCAATAGCGCTGTCCTGATCTTTTCTGATATTATATCCGGAAATTCCTTTGACAAGATTTTCCTGTAAACCGACAATTTTTTTAGACATTAATCCGATCATTCCCACCGGAATTGTTCCTAATCTTGTATGGAAAAGTTTGTTGAGGTCTGCAGGGCCATAATGATCAATCACATAATTCACTTTAGCCGAATAAGAGGAAAGTTCAGGATTACCCAGATAAGTATTGTCTGGTGTATAGGCTGCCATCAGAGAAAGATGGGCTCCGGCTGAAGCCCCGAAAAGTCCGATATTGTTGGTGTCAAGGTTATATTTTTCAGCATTTTTTCTTACCCATCTTATGGCATCTTTGGTATCTTCCAACGGCATAGGAAAATGAATGCTGTCACTTAAAAGCGTATAATTGATACTGATCACCGCATACTGTTTGTCTATTAGTTTTTTTACAGTTGTTTCAAGATAATTATCTGCATTTACCACTTTGTCACCTTCTACCCATCCGCCTCCATGAACGTAGATCAATACCGGAAGTTTTTCAGTGGTGGCATTCTTGGGTGTATAGAGATCAAGAGCGAGAGGTTTGCCCTTTCTGTTTGTTTTGTACACGATATCTTCGGAAACTGTTGCAATTTCAGGAAGTAATGTACTTTTTACAGCAGAAGGTTTGTTTGGTCTTAATGGTAGGTCTTGTGAAAAAAATAAATTTGTAAAGCTTAAAAATAAAATAAAAAACAGGTTTGTGAAAAACCTGTATGTTGATATGTTGTTGATGTGTAATTTCATAATAAATTTTTAAGGAGTGTTATTTTACTAACTCCTCAAAAAGCTTACCAAAAGTGGCATTCAGATCCTTTGATTTTCCCGGATGAGGTCTTGAGGTCTGTACGACAGAACTTCTTACCGCTGTCAGCCATCGGAAACGTTCCGGAATATCAAGCAATGCAATAGGACCGCCATCTTTCTCACCGTTAGCAATTTTTTGAAAGCTTTCCAGATTGTGGATGATATCATCGTAATCCAGTTTGCTGTGCATCAGCTTGAATTTGTCCGGACACAAATAGAATTCCACTCTGATGAATTTTTCCTTCTTGGAAAACATCACCAGTCCGATATTGAAAAATTCTTCTCTTTCAACTTTAGGTACCAGGCGTATTACCGCATATTCATATATTTTATCCTCTTGCATTTTTCGCTTCGTTTACAAAGATTTGAGAATTTTCTAATCTGGTTTTCATAAATTGAAAATAGATCTCACGGATTTCTTCCGGTGTTTCGTCGGCATCATTCCAGTGCAGCCAGTCTTCAGGAATCATATTCACAATGTCTCTGAAAAGAGTATCATTCAAAACTTCATGAGCAAACTTATCAGCTTCGTCAAGCATTTTGGCCTTAGGAAGAAGCACATGATCTTTCACATATTTGAAAGGCGTTTTAGCCGCTGCATCAAAATTCTGCCAGGAGTGGTGGAAGTAGAATGAAGCACCATTATCGATGATCCAAAGTTCTTTATGCCACATCAGCATATTGGTATTTTTAAAAGTACGGTCGATGTTGGTAATATATGCATCCAGCCATACTATTTTTGAGGCCAGAAGCGGATCCACACTTACTCCCGGGTCATAGGTGATAGATCCGGAAAGATAATGCAGTCCAAGATTCAGTCCTTCGGAAAACTTAAGAAGATCCTGTATTTCCTCATCGGCTTCCGTTCTTCCGAAATCAGCATCAAGATTAACGAAAACAAGTTCAGGAATTTTAAGTCCCAAAGCTTCGGTAATTTTCCCGCCCAACAGTTCGGAGATCAGCATTTTTACCCCATGGCCTGCACCACGGAATTTTAATACATATTTGAAATCATCATCAGCTTCTGCCAGAGCCGGAAGAGATCCTCCTTCTCTCAGTGGCAGAATGTAACGCATCACGGTTACAGTTCTTAAATTCTGCATGATGCAAAAATATGCTATTTTTAGAAACTTTGACTTGACTTTTAGTAAAAGAAATAAGGAATTAAATACCGGGAAACATAGTTTTTTTCATAAATTACCATTTTAAAAGGAAAGAAAAATTTGTTATGAATCTGATTACCGAAAAGAATGTATACCTGGAAAATAAAGAAACAAAAGGTTTTCTTGCTGATATTTTTTATCCGGCTACGGAAAAAAAACTTCCCCTGATTATATTTGTTCATGGATATAAAGGGTATAAAGATTGGGGCGCCTGGAACCTGATGGCTGAAAAGTTTGCGGAAGCAGGTTTTTTCTTTGTCAAGTTTAATTTTTCACATAACGGAACAACAACAGAAGATCCGTTTAACTTTGGAGACCTCGAAGCTTTTGGAAATAATAATTATTCTAAAGAACTTTCTGACCTTGGAGTAGTGATTGATCATTTCAGTAAAGATCCTCATGTGGATGATGAAAAGATTGTACTGATCGGACACAGCAGGGGAGGAGGAATATCTATTATCAAAACTTTTGAAGATGAAAGAATCAACGGTTTGATTACATTGGCCAGTGTTGACACATTAGATCGTTTTCCAAAAGGAGAAGCTTTTGAGAACTGGAAGAATAATGGAGTGTATTATGCGCTGAACGGCCGTACAAAACAGGAAATGCCTCATTATTATCAGTTTTATGAAGACTATGAAAAGGATATTCACCGTTTTGATGTAGAACGAGCTACAGAAATGGCTAAGGCTCATATGCTGATTATTCATGGAACAGAAGATGAAGCGGTAGAAGTAAAACAGGCAGAACATCTTCATATTCTCCATCCCAATTCTGAATTGTTTCTGATTGAAAATGCCAACCATACTTTCGGGGCAAAAGAACCATGGGAAGGAAATGATTTACCAAAAGATCTCAATACTGTAACTGAAAAATGCATTGATTTTATCAAAGAAAAATTGAAATAAAACGTTTAAAACTACGTTATTATATAGTAACCACCATACAATATAATTATGAAAAAAATTATTGCAGGCGCATTTGCGCTTTCATTATGTGTTGTTTCATGTAAAAAAGAAACAAAAACAGAATCATCTGTAAGCAGTGATACTTTGGCAACGGTAATTCCTAAGGATTCCGCAACAACTCCAAAAACAGATTCAGCAGCAACTGCAGCTCCTTCTGCTCCTGCTCCGGATAATGTTATTACCAAAAACGTTGGGAAATATCCTCATGATATTAAATTCTTTGAAGATAAAGGTATTTCAGAAAGACTTAAAAAGCTTACTGGTGCTCAGTATGATGAGATGGTAAAGAATTTCAATGTGGAAAGTCCTGTTGTATCAGAAAATGGAATCTACAAACTGACAGGATGCAAACAGCACGACTGTCCGGGATACGCGACAAGCATCTATTACGATGCTAAAAATGATAATCTGAACGTTTCCATAGATAAAAACGGCAAGGTAACAGAATTTGCTGAAAAAGGGAAAATTACGGTCTCAGAATCGCTGAAAGCAAAATAAGAAAGTAAGTGAGAAGCTGGAAGATAATAGTATTCAGTATCTATTGAAATCAAAATGGAACTATTTTCCAAAGGGTATTAATTTGGACAAAAAGCTATTCATAAGACTTTATATACTTCCAGCTTCTTACTTCCAGCATAAAAAAATAAGCCTGAAATTTCAGGCTTATTTTTTTATTTAATAGTGAGTAAAACCCACGCTTCTTCCACTTTGCTTTCCAGAAGTAACTTCTGTGCGTTGAGATGAATATTTTCATCAGCATGAAAGTCACCTTCAGGCAACACTTCCGTATTGGCAAGCATTCCAAGGTCATTTCCTGTAAAGACTTTACTGTATTTGATAGAATCTGGCAGCAGATCAAAACCGATTCCTTTTGTTACCAAAGGTTTAGGTACTTCAAAAAGACTGTTTTCATTGCTTCTGGAATACCAGTTGCTGCCTAAACGGGCTACCATATCCAGTTTTTTCTGATCCAGATTTCCGGCTTCATTCAGATATTCTTCCCTGATATGGATTTTCTGAACTTCACAAATTACCAGATTTCCTGCACCGCCCTGATCTCCCAATGATTTTACTTCTAAAACTTTGCATTCAAAGTTAACAGGACATTCTTCAATAAGTTTAGGCTGTACAAGATCTGCATCTTTCATGGTAAGACCGGATTTGATAAACTCATTCACTCCGGTTTCGTATTCTGTAGACGCTAAAGAGATCTGTTGTACAATCGGAAAATTGACTGTTCCGATGACCACTTCCGGTACTTCAAGAACATTTTCCAGCGTATGTTTTGTAGTATTGTCACGAACCCTTCTCGATGGTGAAAAAATCAAAATCGGAGGAACCGTACTGAACATATTAAAAAAACTGAACGGAGATAAGTTATTATTACCGTCTTTATCTACCGTAGAAGCCAATGCAATGGGACGTGGTGACACGGCGGTCTGCATGATGGTCTGTAGTTGTACGGAGGTTATCTCGGAGGGGATTACTGTTTTCATATTCTATTTAACCACAAAAGGCACAAAAGTTTTAAGTAAAATACTTTTAATCATTAAAGTTTAAAAAAGCATATCGTAATATTGATTTACAAAGGTTTCTTGCCCTTCGTGATATAGATTTTTCACATTAAAATTGACTAAAATGCCTTTGGGTTTCTTCATTAAGTTAATATAGTTAAGAAGTTGAGCTCTATGAATATCATTAAGCTTCACAACTGACTTTAATTCTACCACAATTAGGTCTTCAATTAAAAAGTCACAAAAGAAATCACAGTTAATTTCTTTTCCTTTGTAATGTACAGGAACTTTCAATTCAGATTTAAAATTAATATTTCTTAATCTAAATTCTTCTTCCAGACATTTATGATATACGCTTTCCAATAAACCAGGCCCTAAAATTTTGTGAACTTCTATACAAGCACCATTTATTTTATAGGTAAGATCTGTTAAAAATGATTGCGTAATCATAAATTCTTTTGTGACTTTTGTGGTAAAAAAATTAAAGTGCTGGAATAATTTTACCGGAAACTTCACCGAAACCTACTCTCACACCGTCTTTTTCAGCCCAAGCTTTCATGGTAACCGTATCATTGTCTTCAATGAATTTTCTTTCTTCTCCGTTGCTTAATGATAAAGGATTTTGTCCTCTCCATGTAAGTTCAAGCATAGAGCCGAAAGATTTCGGATCACTTCCCGAAATAGTTCCGCTGGCATATAGGTCACCTACTTCCACATTGCATCCGTTTACGGTGTGATGTGCCAGCTGTTGGGTCATATTCCAGTACATGTGTTTGTAGTTGCTTTCGCAGATCAGGTTTTGATCTCCGTTTTCAGGCTGGATATATACTTCAAGGTTGATATCGTAATTTTTATCACCTTCAAATTTTAAATAGTCTAAAACCTCAGGATCCTGCACCGGGGAAGCGGTTCTGAACGGCTCCAAAGCTTCAAGGGTAACTACCCATGGAGAAATGGATGAACCGAAGTTTTTCGCAAGGAAAGGCCCTAGCGGAACATATTCCCAGGATTGGATATCTCTTGCAGACCAATCGTTGAAAACGACCATTCCGAAGATGGCATCTTCAGCGTCTTTAGTAGAAATACTTTCTCCCATCTCTGTATTTTTATTGATGATGAAAGCCATTTCCAGTTCGAAATCCAGTTGTTTAGATGGTCCGAAAACCGGTTTATCTGCATCTGCAGGTTTTGTCTGACCTTTCGGACGATTGATCTCCGTTCCGGAAACTACGATAGAGGATGCTCTTCCGTGGTAACCTACCGGTAGATGTTTCCAGTTGGGTAATAAAGCGTTTGCCGGGTCACGGAACATTTTTCCTACGTTGGTAGCATGTTCGATGCTGCTATAGAAGTCAGTATAGTTCGGGATGTGAACAGGCATCATCATTTTTACTTTATCCAGGTCATAGAAAGCCTCTTCAATAGTTTTCTGATCTTTTGATAAAGTGGATCCTTCCAGTAATAGGGTTTGGATTTTAGTACGAACAGCATTGGTAACAGGCTTACCCAGCTCGATAAATTCGTTAATGGTATACGCTTCAAAAACATTGTCGTCTAATCCTTCAATATCTTCAAAATATCCAAGATCGTACAAGGTAGCAAGATCAATGACCTGATCTCCGATTCTGGTACAGCATCCGATATATTCTTTGTTAAAAACTGCGACTCCGAAAGGAATATTGTGTATAGAAAAATCCGAATTTGAGGAATAGTCTACAAATGATTTCATAAGTTTAGATTTTGGTTAGATTCAATATCATCCGGAGAATTCCCCGGAACATTTATTTGGTCTTTTTTGAGTAAGAGGCTTCATCAATCCATCTGTCTCTGGTATTGACATCGATGAGGTATAAAATATTGTCCTGTTGTGTCAGCAGTAAAGTCTTCGTGACAGGCATTGGGATTTTTTTGTTTTCAAGCATGTCTGCCCGTAAAGAAATAATATTTTTTTTCCTGATGATATCACCGGTAAAAACATTGGAACTGCTTTCTCCAGTTGCTTTATCATCGAAAACTTCTACATACGTGGCATTATTTCCTTTGATGATAATAAAGTCCCGTTCCGTATGATCGGCTTCATCTTTAATGAAAACAAACTTTTTGTTATCAATATTTACATTTTCAAGATGCTGATTGATGCCTTTTCTTTGCTCAAGTCGGTTAAGGATTTCATTCAAAGTTCCATATTGAGCTTTAAGCCCTAAGGTTCCCAGAAGGAAAATCCCGATAAAAAGTTTTCTCATATACTGTGTTTTATAAAAAAGTTTTGCCAGAATACAGTATTCTGACAAAACTTATATTTTATTGTAAAATTAAAGATTACCTCTTCTTTCCTGTTCTCTTTCTAATGCTTCGAATAACGCCTTGAAATTTCCGGCACCAAAACTTTGCGCACCATGTCTTTCAATAATTTCGAAGAATAGAGTAGGGCGGTCTTCTACAGGCTTCGTAAAGATCTGTAATAAATACCCTTCTTCATCATGATCAATAAGTATACCTAACTCCTGAAGTTTTTTAAGATCTTCATCAATATGACCTACTCTTTCAGGAACCATGTCGTAATAAGCTTCCGGTGGAGCAGAAAGGAATTCAACACCACGTTTCTTCAATTCAGTTACGGTGTGGATGATATCTTTCGTCGCTACAGCAATGTGCTGTACCCCTTCTCCTTCATAGAAATCAAGATATTCTTCTACCTGAGATTTCTTTTTACCTTCTGCAGGTTCGTTGATCGGGAATTTTGCATATCCGTTTCCGTTTGACATTACTTTAGACATCAGTGCAGAATATTCTGTGTTGATCTGCTTATCATCAAAAGAAAGGATGTTTACAAATCCCATTACTTTTTCATACCATTCTACGGTCGGGATCATTCTGTTCCAGTCAACATTTCCTACACAGTGGTCTACGTATAATAACCCTGCTTCTTCAGGCTTATAATCACTTTCCCACTTTTCATAACCAGGCATGAAAGCTCCGTTATAATTTTTTCTTTCCACAAACATGTGAACGGTTTCTCCATAGGTGTAGATACCGGACATTCTTACCTCACCCTGCTCATCAGTTAACGTTACAGGCTCTAAATAAGGTTTTCCTCCTCTTTTAGTTGTTTCTTCGAAAGCTGCATAAGCGTCATCTACCCAAAGTGCCAAAATTTTTACTCCGTCACCATGTTTTTTTACGTGCTCACTGATAGGAGAGTCAGATTTAAGTCCCGTCGTTAATACCAATCTGATTTTTCCCTGTTGAAGCACATAAGATGCACGGTCTCTTACTCCTGTTTCAGGACCCGCATAAGCTACAGACTGAAAACCGAAAGCGGTTTTGTAATAATGGGCAGCCTGTTTTGCATTTCCTACATAAAACTCAATATAATCTGTACCATTAATTGGTAAGAAATTTTCTGCTTGAGCTATTTTCTCGGCAAATGTAAGTGTTGACATATTTTCTCTTTTACTTTTATTTTATTGGTATGCAAATTACAAAATTCTTAGACATTGCGAAAATATTCCCCCGGATTCATTGAATATATTTAACATAACGTTAAAGAAGAGTTTACTTAAGTATATTTAAGTTTCATAAGTTTAAAATCGTCTGCCTACATTTGTTATACAAAAAGACAAGTGAAAAAAAAATATTTCGAAACATGAAAGCCGTAGATTTCTCTGCGGCTTCTTATTTTAGATTGTTTCAATTTTTCGGTTGAGCATTCCTGCGTCGGGATTATAATTATCCCATATCTTCCAGGTATCATTTATTTTTCGGATAAAATAGATCTGGGTACTGAGTTGATTCACGAAATGCTCTTCGCCGGTTTCTCCAACTTTGAACAAAAGGTTCCAGAACTCCTGAGACTCCAGTATTTTTTTGTCCGGTTCGTCTGTGACAACGTGAATATCAAATACTTCGTAATTGGATCTGTTGTTTTTTGTAACCAGGTGAAAATCTTTATCACACAACTCTTTACTAAACTGTGAAGCTCTTTCCAGAAAAGGAGAGTTGTCAAATACCAGACCTTTTAAAAGTTCGGTATTGTGAGTCGGAAACAGCTTATAAAATTCAAAAACGGCAGCACAGTAATCATACACCATCTGTGTAAGATAGGATTGGTCATCGGTTCCCTCATCATTCTCTTTTCTGTACCTTACCGTAAGGATGTAATCATTAAGATCTTTATATCCTAAAAAGATACAGATTTTATCCAGTGTTTTTAAAAATCTGAGATCACTGTGGGTTTTATCCTGATAATCGTTTTCAAAAAAGCGTTGAAGGGTAACATGGGAAATGGTATTTCCGATTTCAAATTTTTTTCCTCCCTTCAGTTCTTCAGCCTCAGAGAGTTCATCTTTGATAATTTCGGAAAGAATAATATAGTGGCTTCTCTTCCATTCATTCACATTCCCCAAAACAGAATTCCTTACCTTGGAATGTTTTACAATTTCGTCTCGTATCGAATTATATATAGTTTTCAATTTCCTTGTTTTTGAATGAATTTTATCAAATATACTGCCAAAATATTAATGTTTTTTTATGTTTTAGGGATGTACAGTTCAGAATTTGTTTTAAATAATTAGTTTCAAAAACAGTTTTTTATGCTTTATGATTTGATTCTCAATGTTTAAATCTTTCAAAGGCCGCTCTCTCCAGCATCTCTCTGTCATCAGGATGAGCAATGCTGATAAGCTCCTGTGCTCTCTGGCGAAGATTTTTTCCGTACAGATAGGCAGTTCCGTATTCAGTAACGACGTAATGAATGTGACCTCTTGTTGTTACTACGCCAGCTCCCTGTTTAAGGAAAGGAACAATTCTTGAAACTCCCTTTTTGGTTCTGGCCGTAATGGCAATGATGGGCTTTCCGTCATCACTTAAAGCTGCACCACGCATAAAGTCCATTTGTCCTCCGATTCCGCTGTACTGAAGTGTTCCGATAGAGTCGGCACAAACCTGTCCTGTAAGGTCTATTTCAATAGCAGAATTGATGGCTACCATCTTTTTGTTTCTCATGATATTGATCGGGAAATTGACTTCACTTACATCCCTGAAAGCAAAAACGGTGTTATCATCCACATAATCATAGAGTTTTCTGGTTCCGAAGCAGAAGCTTGTAATGGTTTTATTATCGTTGTACCCTTTATATTTGTTGTTGATTACGTCATTCTGAATTAAATCAATAACACCGTCGCTCAGCATTTCTGTATGAATTCCGAGGTCTTTGTGATTGGTAAGGCATTTCAGAACCGCATCAGGAATGGTCCCGATACCCATCTGAAGAGTAGACCTGTCTTCAATAAGTTCAGCAACATTCTTTCCAACAAGCATTTCCTCAGGCCCAACTTTTGAGCCATAGTCTACCGTTGGAAGTTCCTCTTCATGCCAAACCAGTTTGTGGATTCTGCTGATGTGGATCATCCCGTCTCCATGGGTTCTCGGCATTCTTGGATTAACAATGGCCACAATGATTTTTGCCGTATCTACTGCTGCTCTGGCAATATCTACAGAAGTTCCCAATGTGCAGAAACCATGTCTGTCCGGAGGAGAAACGGTTACCAGGGCCACATCAAGGGGTAAAATATTTTTTCTGAATAAAATAGGAATTTCGCTTAAGAAAACAGGAACAAAGTCTCCGCGGTCAGAATTCACAGCATCGCGCACAGGCGTTGAAACAAATAAAGAATTGATGAAAAAACTGTCTTTGTATTGTGGTTTTGCAATTTCTACATTTCCCTGCTGGGTAATGGAAACCATTTCCACATTTTGCAGCCGGCCGGACTGTCTTGCCAGCTCATCAATCAAATAATTCGGTGTACAGGCACTGCCGTGAAAAAACACACGGTTTCCGCTTTTTATCATATATATTGCTTCTTCTGCGCTGATGTAATTATTCATATTTTGTTTTTTTTAAAATGTGTTCAATGTATTTTAAATCTCATAAAAATACCGCTCTCCTTTCAAAGATAATCTTTATAATGTTATATTCATATAAATATTTTGAGGATATTGAACAGATTTTTGTCATATGAATAAACCCATTTTGATTTAAAATAAGAAGGACCAAATGCATTGGCATTCAGTCCTTTCGTTTTATTTTCTGTTTTGATGTAAATCTTAATTAGCAGTTTCTACAGCTGTTTTCTGTTTCATGCTTCCGGTTTCTACAAATCGTAGATGCCAGCTGAAGGCTTCCTGTAATAAATGAGGAGTATGACCTCCTTTTTCGCAGGCTCTGTCGAAATAAGATTGCAATTCTTCTTTATAATCCGGGTGAACACAGTTGTCAATGATTTTCTGGGCTCTTTCTCTTGGCGCAAGCCCTCTTAAGTCAGCTAATCCAACATCTGTTACCAGAATATCAACATCATGTTCCGTATGATCGGTATGAGAAACCATTGGAAGCACGTGAGAAATATTGTTGCCTTTTGAAGCAGCCTGAGTTACGAAAATACTTAAATAAGCATTTCTTGCGAAGTCTCCGGAACCTCCGATTCCATTCATGATTTTGGTTCCTCCGATATGAGTGGAGTTTACATTTCCATAGATATCGAATTCAATGGCGGTGTTGATGGCGATCACTCCCAATCTTCGGATCAGTCCCGGTGTATTGGAAATATTCTGAGGTCTTAAAACAAACTTGTCTTTATATTTTGAAAGGTTTCCTAATACTCTTTCATAGCATTCCTGAGAAACGGTAATGGATGATGCCGAAGCAAAACTTAGCTTACCGGAATCGATCAGATCAAATGTACTGTCCTGAAGTACCTCAGAAAACATGGTAAGATCATAAAAATTACTGTCTTTGAAACCTGTCAGAACAGCATTGGCTACTTTACCGATACCAGCCTGAAGAGGAAGTAAACGGTCTGTGAGACGACCTAAAAGAACTTCATTTTCAAAGAATGCCAGAAGGTGTTTAGCGATAGCGGTAGTTTTTTCATCCGGTTCTGCAATATCTGCCGGACTGTCTTTGCGGTTAGTAAAAACAATGGCTTCAATTTTATCGGGGTCAACGGGAATGCTTTTTCTTCCGATTTTATTCCAAGGAGCTACAATTGGGATAACATTTCTGTAAGGATAATCTTCTGCCTGGTAAATGTCATGGATTCCATAAACTTCTTCAGGAACTTCGGTATTGATTTCAATAATAACCTTTTTAGCCAAAGCCGCAAAAGTCACAGAATTTCCCACAGAGGTGGTAGGAACAATACTTCCGTCTCTTTCAATATAAGCAGCCTCAATAATGGCCACATCAATGCTCTGAAGGTTTTTAGTGTGAAGAAGCTCTGCACTTTCGCTTAAATGCTGGTCGATGAAGAGAATTTCACCATTGTTGATTTTGTTCCTTAGAATAGGATCTACCTGGAAGGGCATTCTTTTTTTCAGGACGTTGGCTTCTGCCAGTTTTCCATCGGTACCGTGGCCTAGTGAAGCTCCCGTCATTAAAGTGACTTTAAGGTCTTCGGTTTTTCCTCTTTCAGCCAGTGCCGGCAAAATGGCTTTGCTGTCACCTGCCTTTGTAAAGCCGCTGGACCCAATAGTCATACCGTCTTTGATAATTTTTACTGCATTTTCCGCGGTGGTTACTTTGTCGCGTAGACTTTCTAATCTGATTCTTTCTAACATGTAATATTGATTTTGTTTTAAACCACCATTACTTAGGATGCGTCATGAAAAATAATGATGGTCAATATGTTTAACCATACCTTACAAATTTACGAAAAAAGACGCTTTAAATAAAGGATTTAAAGCGTCTTTTGTATGTATTCAGTAATACTTTTTGATATGAACTTAATAGACTTTTTTAATATTAAAATAAATCTATTTGAATTTTTAACCACAAAAGTCACAAAAGCTTGGTTAAATACTTTTGTTTAATGAAAAGGCAGTATTAATACTGCATAAAGTTCACATTAGAGGAAAATCTTCGATTTTCAAAACTTTTGTGCTCTTTATAATTAATAAAGATTCACCTATAAACTTTTAGCATTTATATCTTTTGTGACTTTTGTGGTTGATAGTAAAGTTTAAAACTGTTTTAATTGTAGACTATTCTAACCATGAAGTTTTATAAGATGGATCTTCCACTTTTAAAGCTTCTTCTGTAATTTTTAACGGACGGAAAGGGTCAACCATTACTGCATATTCTTCTGTGAATTTTTTTCCGATACTTCTTTCCATAGCACCAGGGTGAGGTCCGTGTACAATTCCTCCCGGGTGAAGGGTAAAGTCCATCAAATCAATATGGTTACGGCTCATAAAATCACCTTCTGTGTAGAACAATACCTCATCAGAATCAATATTGGAATGATTATAAGGTGCCGGAATCGCCTGTGGATGGTAGTCATACATTCTTGCGCAGAATGAACATACTACGAAATTGTGTCCTTCAAAATTCTGGTGAACCGGTGGCGGTTGGTGAATTCTTCCGGTAATCGGCTCAAAGTTTTTAATATTGAATTTATAAGGATAGAAATAGCCATCCCAGCCCACCACATCAAACGGGTGTGTTGCATAGATGAAATCTGTAATCTGATTTTCTTTTTTTACTTTAATCAGGAATTCTCCTTTTTCGTCAACGGGTTCTTTGAAAGTAGGAGCAATTATGTCTCTCTCACAGAATGGAGAATGTTCCAGAAGCTGCCCGAATTCATTTCTGTATCTTTTCGGAGTATAAATAGGAGAGTGACTTTCCAGTACGAAAAATACAGTATCATCAGACTTCAGTTCCACCTGATAGATAGTTCCTCTCGGAATAATAAGATAATCTCCTGTTACGAATTCAAGATCACCTACAAATGTTTTTAAAATTCCCGTTCCGTTATGAACGTACAAAAGCTCATCACATTCCGCATTTTTGTAGAAATAATCCATCGAATTTCTAGGTTTTGCCAATCCCATTTTCAGGTCGTTGTTCATCAAAAGGATTTTTCGGCTGTCCAGAAAATCGTTTTCAGGAGTTACATTCATTCCCTTAAACATTCTGGGAGTAATGTTTTTTTCCACTGCGATCTTAGGAGTCACATCTTTCGGCTCACCGATAGATTTGATCTGTGTAGGGCGGTGGATATGATATAACAGAGAAGAAATACCATGGAAGCCTTCTGTACCGAAAAGCTGTTCATAGTAAAATTTATCTTCAGGAGACTTAAAGATCGTATGTCTTTTTGGTGGGATATTTCCCGATTGATGATATCTCATTTTACTTTCGTATGTAGTTTCTCAAATTTAATCATTTTTCATGAATTGGCTCAATCTATATTTTTATGCAAAGTTTTGTATTTGAAAAATAATTGTTAGATTTGTCTAACAATTTTAATTTCATGAAGCGAATATTATTTTCTATTACTTTTTTATCTACCTATTGCTTTGCACAGGAGATGGACAGTTTGAGTTTACAGCAGACTAAAAGTCAGGATTCTGCAAAAGTTATGAAGAGGGAATTTAAGACCAGTACCATTGAAGATGTAGTGGTTACCGGAACCATAAAACCGATGAGCAGGTCGAAAAGTCCTGTCGCTGTAGAGATTTATAGTCAGAAATTTTTCCAGAAAAATCCTACTCCCAGTATTTTTGAGGCCATTGCCATGGTGAATGGAGTAAAACCTCAGCTGAACTGTTCTGTGTGCAATACGGGAGATATTCACATCAACGGACTGGAAGGGCCTTATACCATGATCCTGATTGACGGAATGCCGATTGTAAGTTCACTTTCCACCGTATATGGATTAAGCGGAATCCCCAATAGTCTGGTAGACAGAATTGAAGTTGTAAAAGGTCCTGCGTCTTCTATCTATGGCTCTGAAGCGATGGGAGGTGTGATCAATATTATTACCAAAAATGCTTTGACTGCTCCTAAACTGAGTGTTGATATGATGACCAGTACCTGGAGTGAAAATAACCTGGATCTTTCCACAAAGTTCAATGTTGGAAAAAAGGCCGCTTCATTATTAAGTTTAAATTATTTCAGTTTTCAGGAGAGGATAGATCAGAATAAAGATAATTTTACAGATGCTACGCTGCAAAGCAGGATTTCGGTTTTTAACAAATGGAATTTTAAAAGAAAGGAAAACAGACAGGCAAGTTTTGCCATGAGGTATCTGTATGAAGACCGCTTTGGCGGTGAAATGCAGTGGAATAAATCTTTCCGTGGCAGTGATGAAGTATACGGAGAAAGTATTTATACCAACAGGGCAGAGATTTTCGGATTGTACGAATGGCCCATGAAAGAGCATATCGTGACTCAGTTTTCTTATAATTATCATGATCAGAATTCTTTTTACGGATCAAATCCCTTTAATGCCACGCAAAAGGTAGCCTTTGTACAGACGTATTGGGACAGAAGCTTCGGGAAGCATGATGTTACTGCCGGGATTACTTTTAAAAGAACATTTTACGATGATAATACCCCGGGAACACTCGATGCGGACGGAATTACCAATGCACCGATGAAATCTCCTATCTGGGGCACCTTTATTCAGGACCAGTGGGAGATCGACGATAAAAATACCTTGTTACTTGGGTACAGATACGATTATGATAAAGTGCACCATTCCGTACATTCACCAAGGTTTGCATGGAAATTTAACCCTAATCCTTATCACACTTTGCGTTTCAATTTTGGAACAGGGTTCAGAGTGGTTAATTTGTTTACGGAAGATCATGCTGCTTTGACAGGTTCAAGGGAAGTGGTGGTAAAATCTGACCTGAAACCGGAAAGATCCATCAACGGAAATCTGAATTATATCTGGAAAATTCCTGTAGGAAACCGAATGGTGAATCTCGATGCGTCGGCATTTTATACGTATTTCAGTAATAAAATCGTGGGAGATTTTGATTCGGACCCTGATAAAATTATTTATGACAATCTTCATGGGTACGGAATTTCACGGGGAGCTTCCCTGAATGTGGATTTTAGCTTTCAATTCCCTTTTAGTGTCAATCTGGGAATAACGTATCTGGATGTCTATCAGAAATTTGATAATGAAAATCAAAAAACACAGCAATTGCATGCTCCGAAATGGAGTGGTACTTATAATCTGACATATAAGTTCGCCAATAATCTGACCATCGATTTTACAGGACAATTCTACGGACCCATGAGGCTTCCTGTTCTGGTAAACGACTACCGTCCTGAATATTCACCGTTTTATTCTCTGGCCAATATTCAGGTGTCTAAGAGCTTTAAATCCGGATTTGAAGTGTATTGCGGAATAAAAAACCTATTCAATTTCAGACCTAAAGATCCTTTGATGAGACCGTTTGACCCGTTTGATAAATATGTTGATGATCCTGTCAACAATCCTAATCACTATACTTTTGATACGGCATACGGTTACGCCCCGATGCAGGGAATCAGAGGATTTCTGGGTGTAAAATATACTTTGAAATGAAAAAAATAGCTTTATTTTTAATGTTAGTGCCCTGTTTTTATCTGTCTCAGATGAAGACAGGCACTTTTTCTGATCTTGAGGTTCAGCAGAAAGAAAATCCTAAACCGGTTGTGATCCATCTATATACAGATTGGTGTGCGGTCTGTAAGATTGAGTCTTTCCGTATGAATAAAGATAAAGAGTTGGTGAGTATGATCAATGATCACTTTTATTTTATCAACTTTGAGGCAGAGAAAACGAAGGAGACCATTCATTTTCAGAACCAGGATTTTGAATATCTGCAGAATGGAAATTCGGGAATTCATGAGCTGACGCTGGCATTGTCAAAAAATAAAAATCAGCCTGTTTATCCTTTGTGGATATTTCTGGATAAGCATCAGAATCTGGTGTATTATCAGGAAGGGCAGATGACGACTGAAAAAATGAAGCAGAAACTGCTGGAGATTTCTGCTTTGTGAGTTGTCCTTTGTTGGAAAACGCAAAGTCGCAATTTTTTCTTTTTTATCTGTTTTTAAGACGCGAGGATTTTATCTTCGATAAAATTATATATTTCTAATACTTTATAAATAATTCCTGGCTGAAAATCTTTGATTTTCTTGCGCCTTAAAAACAATACATTAATTATTTTTCCTTGCGTCTTTGCGTTTTTCCAACAAATTAAATTTCTGCATCAATCAAAACCGCCAGCTGAATGCAAGGCTCGTCAGAACGGTTGCTCCATGCATGATTCGTTCCTCTTTGAATAACAACGTCGCCAGGTTTCAGAAGCGTTTCTCCTTCTTCCATGATAAGGTAAAGCTCGCCTGAAAGGATGATAATATAATCCAGTGTTAGCGTTTGATGCATCATCGGATGAGGTTCGTTCTTTTTCCATTCTATGCCTAAATTTTTATCGGGAGGAACAACGACATACCGGAAGTAAGTTCCATTTTTAGGAGTCTGTGGAAATCCCAGGTTGGGAATTCTGGCTTCAAAATCCAGACTTGCAGGCATTGTTTGCGTATTCCATATATCTGAAATGATAAGTCCCGGAAAATGTTCTACAGCATTTTCAACCTGCTGGTCTTCTATAATAACGGATTTTCCATCTTTAATTCCTGTAACAATTCGTCGTGGTATTTTATTCATCATTTCTCATGATAAGTTTATGACCCTGAGTCTGATTATTTTTTAATAGAGAATGCGCCTTCAGAACAGTTTCTAAAGAAAGGTTTCCTATGATTTTATGTTGAGGAGGAAGGATCGTTTCGTTTTCAATGAGTCTTTTTATTTCTAATAAACTGTTTTTATAATACTCATATTTTTTAATCATTCCGTAAGTGTAATTGGAAATATTCATAATCAGAGTTCCTTTGTTGAACAGCATTTCATGAGCTTCTTTTGTTACCAAAGCCGTGACATCCACATAAGTTCCGTTGATTTTCAAAACTTCTGCAGTCACTTCCGACATATAGTTTCCAACCAGATCAATTCCATATTCGAAAGGCTGGTTATTATTGGCTTTTAAAATATTTTGGATAAGATTCTCTTCTTTATAGTTGATGATCTGATGTTCTTTTAAACCCAGTTTAAGAAGGATCTGTCTGTTTTCTTCACTGCCCACTGTGGTTGTGATCTGTCGAATATTATGTGCTAATAAAAGTTTGATCAGAAATGAACCGACTCCTCCGGTTGCTCCTGTTACCAAAACTGTATTTTCGGGGTTTAATTTCAAACGGTTAAAGATCTGTAAAGAAGTAAGCCCTGCTGAAGGAATGGCAGCCGCCTGTTCAAAAGAAATATTTTTTGGTTTAAAGGAAACAATGGCTTCAGGAACTGCAATATATTCAGCGTAAGTGCCGTTGCTTCCCATGGAACCGCTGCCACAATAGACTTCATCTCCAATATTGAATTCTTTAACTTCTGAACCTTTACCCACTACAATTCCGGATAGTTCTCTTCCTAATATCGGGGAACTGATCAGTTTCCGTTCCAATTCATTTTCCAGCATCTGATAATCGATGGGGTTGAAACCACTTGCTTTAATCTGAATTAAAACTTCATTGCTTTTGGGTTTTGGCTGTTCTGCAAATCCGTCTTCCAGCTTTCCGTTCTTATTTAAAATAACTGCTTTCATACTTTAAAATTTGATACACAAATGTAAAGCGGGAATAGTTTATATTTGCTACTAGTTAACCAATGGTAACTAGTTACCTTCATGAAACTATTATGGCAAAAATCATTGAAAACGGCATTGAAAGAGAAGCCAGCTGCACAGAGGAATTGTTCGCGATGCGGGACAGTCTGGACGTTTTAGGAGGAAAATGGAAACTGATGATTTTACGATATCTGACGAACAGACCAGATCAGAAGATTCATTTTAAGAAACTGGAGCGAAGTATTGAAGGAATCTCTGCGAAAATGCTGAGCAAAGAATTAAAAGAACTGGAAACGAATCTCCTGATCACCAGAACCATTCAGGATACAAAGCCGATTACGGTAACGTATGCAGTGACTGAGTACGGGAAATCTGTATTTCCGGTCACAGAAACATTGGTGAATTGGGGGATCATTCATCGTGAGAAAATCAAAGAATCAATGGGATCGTTATGAGATATTGAAAAACGCAAAGACGCAACAATTTTCTTTTAAATATGCCTTAAGGCGCAAGGATTTTATCTTTGATAAAATTTAATTCTGTTGAATTTTAACTGAAACAAACTTGCTGAAAATCTTTGATTTTCTTGCGCCTTAAAGCAGTATATTATTAAATTTCTTTGCGTCTTTGCGATTACTAATAATATGGCTTCATAGAGAAAAAATCAACTAATCTATGTCGATAAAAAATCCTCAGCCCATGTTGAGTTGAGGATTTTTAAATAATACCAAACTGTTTATTAATTTTTATCTAGCCAGGACTGTACCAGTTCCGGGTGATCTTTCACCCATTCTTTGGCGGTGGCTTCTTTATTTTTACTCTGTTCCATTTTCATTAAAAGATCAGACATATTCTCATCATCAAAATGGAGTTTTGAAAAGAATTTGGCCAATTCAGGATGATCTTTTGCAAAGCTTTTTCTGGAGTAAGTTTTAATCTGTTCTGCTTCACCATATATCTTTTGAGGATCATCAAGAAATTTAAGCTTCATTTTTCCAAACATCCAGTGAGGCTGCCATCCGGTTACCACAATCCATTCTTTACGTTGGATAGCGTTCTGTAATTCGGTGATCATGGCAATGGTAGAAGAGTTGATCTGATGATAATCCAGTTTATAGTCAATAATTGCTTTATCCGTTCCGGTGGTTAATCCGGCTCCTTTTTCAATTCCAATGATTCTTTGATTGAACTGATTTTTATATTGATTGAGCTCCTCAATGGAGTTAACAGGAACGTAATCAGGAACCACCAGTCCTATACGTCCGTTGTCGTAATTGGTTCCCAGATGAACTAATGCCGGAAATTTGGCCAGTTTTTTAGCATGAGTATAAGGCATCCAGACTCCCATGAAAAGGTCTGTATCTTCATTATTCATCGAAGCCAGAATCATATCCGTAGAGGCTTTTTGGATAATAACGTGATATCCCTGCTCGTCCAGAATGGCTTTTGCAACATGCGTCATCGCAACATCTTCCGCCCAGCCATCTACCATTCCGATGGTAATGTATTTTGAGTTTTTTATGTTTTCACACGAACTTAATGCTGTAAATAGTAACATTAAAACGGGCAAAAACAGATATTTAAATTGTTTCATCTTATTGCTTTTTCTTTACAAATCCCTGGGTAATACGGTCGAGGATAATGGCCAATATCACTACGGATAAACCACTTTCAAATCCTAATCCGATATCCAGATTATTAATTCCTTCCAGTACTTTCTCTCCTAAACCGCCTGCAGCAATCATTCCTGCAATAACAACCATGGATAAGGATAACAATATGGTTTGATTAATTCCCGTTAAAATCGTTTTCATCGCTAAAGGAAGCTCTACTTTGAACAGGATCTGACGGTTGGTGGCCCCAAAAGCTCTGGCAGCTTCCACAATATCTTTCGGAACGGCTTCAATTCCCAAAGTTGTTAATCGAACTGCTGGCGGCATGGCGAAAATAATCGTTGCAAAAGCACCCGGTACTTTACCGATACTGAAAAACAGTACAGCCGGGATCAGATAGACAAATGCGGGCATAGTCTGCATCAGATCCAGTAAAGGACGAATGATTTTGTCAGCTATTTTGCTTTTAGCGGCCAGAATTCCCAATGGAATAGAAAGGATAAGGGCTGTAATGGTGGAGACAAAGATCAGAGCCAGCGTTTCCATGGTTTCTTTCCATAATCCCATTAAAAATATTAAACTTAATCCGGCCGCCGTTACTACAGCAATGCCTTTTCCGGCTTTCCATAGTGCCAGCAGGGTAAAAAAGAGAATGATTACATAAAAAGGAGTGTTTGTTAAAACCCATTCAATCCCCATAATAGAGGAATTTCCCAGATGCTTTATGACATCAAATACAGGTTTTCCGTTTTCTGTGAGCCAATTGATTGCAGTTTCTACATATTGACCTATATCTATAGTTTTATTCATCTTATTGGTTGTTTGCGATTTCTTTTAATTCAATAATCTCTTCTTCGTTAAATTTGGTCGCTTCTATGACCAGTGATAACTGAGTGACAAGACCTAAAAATTTATTGTCTTCATCGATTACAGCGATGGATGATTTATTTTCAGAGATCAGCGGCAGCATTTCTTCTACCGTTACTTCAGGATACACCGAAGGAACATTACTGTTGATAATAGATTCTACCGTAGGTTCTTTCTTTTTGGCAATGCGGACAACATCATTAAGGGTTACAAAACCCAGAAATTTATTTTGAAAATCCACTACAGGTAAGTTTTCCAGCCCCGTAGCTCTCATTTTTCTTAAAGCTCCTTCAGGACCGTCTTTTCTGAAACGTACAACTGTCGCTTTGTCAAACATTAAAGATCTGGCG
The DNA here is from genome assembly GCF_020733145.1 of Chryseobacterium sp. X308. Taxonomy (NCBI): domain Bacteria; kingdom Pseudomonadati; phylum Bacteroidota; class Flavobacteriia; order Flavobacteriales; family Weeksellaceae; genus Chryseobacterium; species Chryseobacterium sp. X308. The sequence continues at coordinate 58,611 of NZ_JAJFZH010000018.1, read as the reverse complement.
GTAATAATCGTTTTACGGTCTACTTTCTCTACGAACGCTTTTACATAATCGCTTGCCGGATTGGTTAGAATATCTTCAGCAGTTCCTATCTGTTCTATAACACCGTCTTTCATGATGACGATACGGTCTCCGATTTTAATGGCTTCATCCAGATCGTGCGTAATAAAGACAATGGTTTTTTGTAAGGTATTCTGCAGTTCAAGCATCTGATCCTGCATTTCAGATTTTATCAGCGGATCCAGTGCAGAGAATGCTTCATCCATAAGCAAAACTTCAGGATCATTGGCCAACGCTCTTGCCAATCCTACTCTCTGCTGCATTCCTCCGGAAAGCTGTGAAGGATATTGGTTTTCAAAACCGGTTAATCCTACGATATCCAGCGATTTCTGTGCTTTTTTATCGCGTGAAGCCTTGTCTTCTCCTCTTATTTCTAATCCGAAACCAGCATTGTCTAAAACCGTATGATGAGGCAGTAATCCGAATTTCTGGAATACCATACTCATTTCCGTTCTTCTTACTTGTAAAAGTTCCTTGTTGTTTTTACTGGTAATATCATCGTCATTGATGAATACTTTTCCTGACGTGGGTTCATTCAGTCTGTTCAAACAGCGCAGTAAAGTAGATTTTCCACTTCCTGAAAGTCCCATGATCACAAAGAATTCTCCTTCATAGATTTCAAAACTGGCTTTGTTTATCCCTATGGTGCAGCCTGTTTTTTCAAGAATTTCCTTTTTGGAAAAACCTTTGTCCAGAAGTTCCTGTGCCTTTTCTTTGTTTTTACCAAAGATGATGGTCAGGTCTTCCACTTTAAGTTTTACTTTTCGAGTGTTTTCATTTTTTTCCATATTCAGAATTTTTCAGTTAATAATTTGATATAAAAAATTGTACACCAATTCATTTTATATATTTAGCTTTCGTTGTTCTGCTGTTGGTAATAGGATAAAATAATTTGCCAAGCCTTTGGTGATAAAAGCTTTAAACAAAAAAATAATAGCATAAAGACCAGCTGGCCTTATGTTTATTTTAAATATTTCAATAGATTATACTCTAGAAAAAGAGTGTATTATGTAAAAAGAAACTGATCTTTTACATAGATTCTACAATTAAATTACTGATGAGGTAATTACAGATATGTATACTGAACAACTTGAATGGCTACATTTCATCAAAATGCTTGCCAGCATCAAAAAACTGTATATCAATTTTTTATGACGGTGCAAATTTACGAATTTTATATTAAATGGATTTTTCTGGTTGTAATATATTGATTTCCAGTAGCGTTTTTAAATGAGGTTTCATGTAAATTTTTTCCCTTATCATCAAAGTTAAGAGAAGATTGACTGTCTATATAATCAGGTGAATTATTTCAGCAAAACGGCTATGATGGCTAACAGGGCAGGCAGTGCCTGAACGAAAAATATTTTTTTAGTGGCAGAGATTGCTCCATAGATTCCTGCAACGGCTACACATCCTAAAAAGAATAATGCCACATTGGTCTGCCATTGCGGATCTTTAATCAGGAATGACCAGATCAGTCCGGCAGCGAGGAAACCATTGTAAAGTCCCTGGTTGGCAGCAAGTCCTTTCGTTGGTTTAAACATTTCTGCAGGCAGAGCGGCTTTGAAAACTTCTTTTCCTTTGGTTTCCCATGCGAACATTTCCATCCAAAGAATATAAAGGTGTTCCAGTGCAACGACAGCGATCAGAATTTTAGCAACGATTTCCATGATTCAATATTTTTCTCATTGTAAAACTAAAAAAATAAAGTTAAGTTTGAGTATTAATTCTTACCATGGACTTATTCAAATCACATTTAAACAAATTTATTACGGTAACTGACGAGGAATATACTTCTATTGTATCATTTTTCGAGGTAATGGATGTAAAAAAGAAGCAAAATCTGGTGCTGGAAGGTGAAGTCTGCCGGACCATGTATTTTGTAGTGAAAGGATGTCTGAGAAAGTTTTTTATCAATGAAAAAGGGGTAGAGCAGACAACGGAATTTGCCATTGAAAACTGGTGGATTACAGATACATTTGCTTACGAAAGGCAGATACAAACTAACTTTTCTATACAGGCGGTGGAACATTCTTCCGTTTTGGTGATTGATCTGGAGCGACAGGAAGAATTATTACAAAAGCATCCTGTTATGGAAAGGTATTTCCGCATGATCTATCAGCGGGCATATGCTGCTGCGGAACGCAGAATCCGTTATTTGTATGAGATGTCCAGAGAAGAACTTTATATGCATTTCAGTACATTGTATCCGTGGTTTATCCAAAGGATTCCTCAATATCTGATTGCCTCATTTTTGAATCTTACTCCAGAATATCTGAGTGAAATCAGAGCAAAATTACGATCTTAAACCAGTTTAAGTTTTTTACGGATCAGAAGCCGGAAATTTGTCATGTAATTAGAAACCAATGCAATGACAGATACAAAAAATCATTTTCCGCAACTTTTTTTAAGGCTGGCTCTCGCCGTTACGATGCTTTCTGCAGTAGCAGACAGATTCGGATTATGGAGCAAAGAAAATTCTTCATGGGGAAACATGGAGAGTTTTAAAGAATATACAAGACAGCTTACCTTTTTTCTTCCGGAAGCTTTAAGTACGGTTTCAGCGTATGCCGCAACCTTTTTAGAAATTCTTTTTCCTTTGATGCTGATTTTTGGATTTAAAACAAGAATTGCGGCCTATGGAAGCAGTGCACTGCTGTTAATTTTTGCCATCTCTATGACCATTGCATCAGGTCCCAAAGCCCCACTAAACTATTCTGTATGGGTGGGAAGTGCAGCCGCTCTTTTACTGGCGGTACAGCAGCATTATTCTTTAAGTATAGATCAATTAACCAAAAAATAATACATATTATGAGCGCAAGATTAAATATTGCAACAGTAGATTCAGCAGCTTACAAAGCAATGATGGGATTAGAAGCATACTTACAGACCACTTCTTTAACCCATATTCAGAAGGAATTAATTAAAATCAGGGCTTCACAGATCAATAAATGTGCGTTCTGCCTTGATATGCACACCAAAGATGCCATCAAATACGGTGAAAATCCTCAAAGAATCTTTATTCTGAACGGATGGACAGAAGCGAAAGAATTTTTCACTGAAGAAGAGCAGGTACTTTTGGCAATGACAGAGGAAATTACACTGATCAGTCAAAACGGATTAACAGAAGAAACTTTCCAGAAGGCGAAAAGATTCTTTGATGAAAACCAGATCGCTCAGATCATTATGGCGATCATTACCATCAATGCCTGGAACAGAATTGCAGTGAGCACGCATATTCCAATTGCAAAATAACGGAGTCAGGAAGTTGGGTGATGGAAGATGGACGTTGATGAAGACTGCGTAATTACGGATGTTTACTTTTTATCAAAACGGCCTTTCAAATTTTTGAAAGGCCGTTTTGATGCAAGATGCAAAGTGGCAGTGTAACACGGTTCAGGTATTAATTCTAAAATAAATTCTTTGGTTCATTTTATTTTTTAAACCGGAATTACATTGTCTCTTCGTTTCTCGGATATAAAAGTTGTTTGAATTTTACCAAACCACAAAAGTCACAAAAGGGTTCATTTTAAAACACTTGAGTTCACTTAAGTAAGTTTAAAATGATACTGCAGAAAAGTTCACACAAGATGAAAATCAGAGATTTTCACAAAACTTAGGTGTACTTTATTACGTATGAGGCTTGGTTCTGAAAAAACTTTTGTGCCTTTTGTGGTTAAAATAATAAATATAAATTTTTAAACAACCTACTGTAAGCATTTAAATTAATAAATAGCCACAGGATTTACATTCACCTGCGTAGAACCTACATATAAAGGCTGGCCCAGTACGAATAGAAATTCCCAGACTTTTTGTTTCACCAATGGACGGCTGTCAATCAGCTCCAGGTTATAAATTCCTTTTTTTGCCAGCATGAACTGGTTGATGGGAAATTCTTCCTTACTTTTCGGGTTAGGATATACTTCGGAAGCCCAGGTGTCGCCGCCAAAAGCTACGATTCCCTGATCGGCAAGCCATTTTGCGGCATCCATACCGATTCCGGGTTCTGTTTCCAGGAATTGCTGATTGTTTTTACCGATCAAGTCAAGCCATCCGGTATTGAAAAGAACGATATCACCTTTTCTCAGGGTAAGGCCCTGTTTCTTTAAAACAGATCTGATGTCTTCTACAGTAAATTCTGTTCCTCCGGGTACTATTGATTTACCATAATGGGCAGTCATATCAAGGACCACACCACGGGTTACAAAAGGAGGTACTTTTTCGACACCCAGTTTTTTTACGCCTTCTACCGTTACAAAGTCTGTTGCTTTATTTCCATTGTAGTAAGTATTGTCAATACCAATGTGTCCGATACCGTTCAGCTGTGTTCCTACTCCGGTCCATCCGTTCACCAGTTCATCATTGAAAGTAAATTTATTGGGACCAATACTTTTTCCTCCCTGTTCTCCGGGCTGGATATTGTATAAATTAAAACTCCTGTGTCTGAAAGCAGGCAGGTTTTTATCAATAGGAACGGCAAGCGCTAATGTTTTACCTTGTTTTACAAGTCCCAAAGCCTGTTTGACAACTTCAGGAGTCAACAAATTGGCTGCTCCGATCTCATCTTTCGCACCATAAGCAGAAGGATACCATGATTGGTCTTCCGGATTGACAAGTGTCTGTGCCTTTAAACTAATGTTGTTGATAGTCAATAGAGTGGCTAACCCGAACATTTTGATCAGATTATTTTTCATTTTTATAAGGATTGAGGTTAAAAGAAAGGAAGCTGGAAGCTGGAAGAGGGAAGTTTTATTAGTGTATTGATAATTAGGTGGTTTCTATACACTTTTCTGCATGTAACAAAGAGATTCCTCCTTCGTCGGAATGACAGTTGAAGTTCAATCGTAAACCAATCTATTGGTTATCCAACATCAATAACTTCCTTCTTCCAGCCTCCTTCTTCCAGCTTTGTATTATATTTCGCTTAGCGCTGAATTGATGAAGTTCAATTCTTCCTGTGAAAGGTCGATAGACATTGCCTTTGCGTTTTCGATGGCTTGCTGTGCATTTCTTGCTCCCGCCAGTACTACTGTAATTGCAGGTTGTAGTGTCGTCCATCTTAATACCAGCTGAGAAAGGCTGGCTCCTTTTTCCTGTGCAATAGGCTCAATTTTTTCTAAGAAAGTTTTTACCTTATTCAGATCAAACTGAGAGAAATATCCGTTTCTGTGATCGTTATTTTTCAATTGGGTTTCCTTGAAATATTTACCGGTTAAAAGACCTCTTTCCATCGGACTGTACACGATAATTCCAGAATTGTTTTCCAAAGAATACGGAACAAGATCATTTTCGATTGCACGGTTGAGCATACTGTAAGAAACCTGGTTGCTGGCAAGCTTTAAAGTCCTGTTAGCTTCTTCCATCTGAGTCACACTGTAGTTGCTTACTCCTGCGGCACGGATTTTTCCCTGCTGGATCAATAGTTCCATAGCTTCCATGGTTTCGCAGATAGGCGTAGTACTGTCCGGCCAGTGAAGCTGTAAAAGGTCGATATAATCTGTACCTAATCTTTTTAAACTCTCTTCAACTTCTTTGATGATGTTTTCTTTTGAAGCCAGCTTATAAACCGGAAGAATTTTTCCTTCGTCTTCTGCATCAAAGAAAAATTCTCCTTTTCCGTTGTTGCTTCCGTCCCATACCAATCCGAATTTTGTCAAAAGCTGGATTTTTGAACGGTCTTTTCCTTTGATCGCTTCACCGATCATTTCTTCACTCAATCCGAAACCATAGAATGGAGCCGTGTCGATAGAAGTTACACCATGATCTAATGATGCGTGAATAGAATTGATAGAATCCTGTTTTTCATTACCGCCCCACATGTTTCCACCGATGGCAAAAGCTCCGTGTGTGATTGCTGATAATTCTAAATCGGTGTTTCCTAATTTTCTGTATTCCATTTTGTTTTAAATTGTTATGTGTGAACCACCCCGTCAAAAATTCTTTGAATTTTCGCCACCCCTCAGTAGGAGAGGAATTCTCGCTGTTCCAGTAGTGACCCTTTTAAGAACTTTTCGGATTTAAAAAGAACTTAAGTGTTCTTCTCTGTATTCTGAATAGCATCTTTTTTTACTTAAGTGTCTGAAAACTATTGTGGCTTTGTGGTTAAATATTGTCTGTTATTTATTTAATTCCTTTACGATAGCTTCTCCAACGCTTTTTGCAGACTGTGGATTCTGTCCTGTGATCACTCTCTGATCGGTTACCACATGATTCTGCCAAAGTCCTGATTTTTCAAATTTTGCTCCTCTTTCTTTCAGTTTATCTTCCAGTAAGAAAGGAACAACGTTGGTTAATTTTACTTCAGATTCCTCTTCATTGGTAAAAGCATTGATTTTTTTACCGTCTACAAGATATTTCCCGTTATTCAATTTGATATTTACCAAACCTGCAGGACCGTGACATACAGCGGCTACAATTCCTCCGTTTTCATAAATTTTGGAAGCGATATCTGACAGTTCTTTATTGTCTGCAAAATCCCACATTGCTCCGTGTCCTCCTGCATAAAAGATGGTTGAGTATTCTTTAGGATCGACCTGTGACGGTGTCATAGAATGGTCAATTTTGTTTTTGTATTCTTTATTTTCCCAGAATTCTTTGTTGACAGGATCTTTCAAATCGAAGCCGTCTACCGGAGGAGTTCCGCCTTTCGGACTTACAAAATCTATTTCATATCCTGCCTTGTGAAGAACTTCCCACGGATGAGAAACTTCACCCAGATAATATCCTGTATCTTCACCTGTACTGCCTTTTTTGTCATGACTGGTAACGACGAATAAAATTTTCTTTTTCATATTCTTTGATTTTTTGGTTTGTGCCTGTACGAATCCTATCGTAAAGACCGCAAGCATTAAAAACGCTAATTTTTTCATTGTTAAATAAGATTGGTGGTATAAATCTGTGGTTTTTCCTGAAGTTTCTCCTCAACCAAAGCTCCGAAAGCCTGGATATAAGGCTGCTGATTGTGCTGATCCAGTCCTTCTTTACTTTTCCAGATTTCATAGAAAACAAATTCATTTTTGTCTTCAATTCCCTGATGAAGGCTGTAAAGCTCGCAAGCTTCTTCTTTTCTTGTTTCTTTTACCATATTCTGAAGAACTTCCAGTACTTCTGCCTGATGTTCCTCCTTGGATTTTATAATGGCTGTAAGATGAATTTTCATAACTAAATAAAATTTTCAATAGAGTTATAGATAGGTTTCCAATCCAGTTCTGCTTTGGCTTTATCTGAACTGCATCTGCTGTTGGATGCAAAACCGAAATAACCTCCTGCAGGACCAAATTTGTCAACCGCATCCTGTATGCTTAATGATTTAGCTGACTGTAAATTATATTTTTTACTGATCTTTTCTGCAATGTTTTTCAGAGAAGATGAACCGTTTTCTGCATAATAGATAGAGCCTCCTTTTGCTTTTTCCAATGCAAGCACATACAGATCTGCGAGATCTTCAATATGTAAATTGGACCAGATATTTTCACCTTCACCAAAATAAACACCATGCCCTTTCTCCTTAGAAAAGTTGATAAGAGCCGGAACCTGAATGCTGTCTTTTTTTATTCCAAGGCCTTCTCCGTAAACCATGGTAGGAACAATAACAATACTTCGTATGCCTTTACTGGCAGATTGCAGGACGTAATTGTTGATTAATACTCTTGATGCCATTTCCAGCCTTGGCTGCAAAGGGAAATCTTCTCTGAAGATAAAATCACTTTTTTGACCATTCTCCTTTCCTCCAAAAATGGCAGACCCTGAAGTGAATATAAACTTTTTCTGACTTCCTTCCAGTGCTTTGATAAAGTTATCTGCTGCATACGCATCATCTGCTGAATCTGCGTTATGGATTACAGCGTCAATATCAGAAACCGCTGTTCTGATAAGATCTTCATCATGAATATTTCCCACAATGGTTTTGATTCCTAATGATTGCAGTTCCTGTACATGGGTTTCATTACGAACCAGTCCTGTCACTTCATAATTCCTGTCAAGGAGTCTTTTTGCGATAGTTCCGCCTATATAGCCGGTAATACCTGTGATCAGTATTTTTTTCATGATACCAGTTCAGATCTTAATTCTTTTTCAAAAACATTTCTCACATGTTCTCTGTAAAGCTTCATATCGCGTTCAATGTTGGCGTTTTTCTCCACATCGTGGAAGTGGAAGCTTTCCATTTTTTCCATAGAAACAAAGGCATTCATTCTGTGGAACCCAAATAAAGGACCTTCGTCCACGCTTTTTTCATTAAAGAATTCTCCGGGAAGTGTGAAAGCAGTTGCAGGAGCATTCCAGCTTGTTGTTAACATATATTTTCTCCCGCCAAGCATTCCTCCTGTACCATAGTTGATTTCCGGATTCTCAGCCTTTCTTCCGTCGCTCATATAAATTCCTTTTGCATGACCTGCAGTGAAGACTTCGTCAATATATTTTTTCAATCCGTTCGGAAGCTGGAACCACCAGATAGGAGTGTGGTAAATGATGTAATCTGCCCAGACAAACTTCTGCACTTCTTCGTGTTTGTCATAATTTTCACTTACATTGGTGATCTTTACTTCTACATTTTCAAATTCTTTAAGAACGGCTAATGTATTGTCTGCGATAGTCTGATTATATTTTCCTCCGGAATGTCCGAAATTCTGTCCTCCGTTGATGATTAGTACTTTTTTCATTTTTTTTATGATTGTTTAAATTTTACTCTGCAAAGTTAGATCAGATGATTGTATAATAAAAATAATATAAATTATAGGATGTTATTATTTTTGTGATAGCTTGTTTTTTTGATTCGGGTTATGAGGTTCGGGTTGCGGGTTACGGGTTATGGGTTGTGGGTTTCGAGGTTATTTTAACCAGCAGCTAATCATTCACTATTGACTTTACGAAGCAAAAATTGACGATTGACAATTTCCCATTTCATGGTAAAATATCATATCATTCCTGAGCCGGAATTATTTTCCGACAGGTAAATTTGCCTAACAAATTGAAGGACAATGATACAGATAGCTGTTTTTAGTGATGTGCATGGAAATCTTCCTGCATTGGAAGTGGTGTTGAAGGATATTGAACAGAGAGGAATCAGCCAGAAGTTCTGCCTGGGAGATCTGGTAGATTTTGCGCCCTGGGGAAATGAAGTAATAGAAAAAATAAGAAGTCTGAACATTCCATGTCTGATGGGAAATCATGATGAAAGAATTGCTTTTGATATTCCTGTTGTTCCTTTGCCTAAGCATTCAGAAGAAGAGACGAATGCCAGATTCATTGCGATAGATCATTCTAAAAAATATATTACGGAACCGAATAAAAAATTTCTTTCCGGGTTGCCTTTCCACTTAAAGTTAAATTACAAAACAGGTAAAAAGCACTGGAACATCCAGCTGGTTCATTCCAGTCTTGAAAGCAATGATACTTATTTGTATGAATCAGAAAATGATGAGGTTTTTACATCTATGCTGGAATGGGCAAAAGCCGATCTGATTGTAATGGGACATACCCATTTATCATTTAAAAAACAGTTCGGAAATAATACTTGGGCCGTTAATTGTGGTTCTGTTGGCCGCTCCAAAGAAGAAAACAGACTGGCTTCCTATATGGTACTGACTTTGGATGAAGAAAAAATCACTCCTGAAATTGTACAGTTATCTTATCCGATTGATGAAACTGTCCGACAGATACATGAAAGCGGGATTCCGGATTATTATGCTTCGTTTCTTAAGAATGAAAATGTATTAATATTATAATTATTTTGTAACTTTGCATTATAATATTAATAATTAAGTCATGGTTAATTTAGAATGGTATCGTACTTTTAAGGCGATCTATAAAACCGGGACATTGACGGGTGCTGCTGATGCTTTATTCATATCACAGCCGGGAGTAAGCCTTCACTTAAGTTCACTGGAAGCTTATGTGGGTTACAAGCTGTTTGACAGGACCGGTAGAAAAATGATCCCGACAGAGCGTGGTAAAGTATTGTTTAATGCAGTTGCTGAACCGCTCACTAAGCTGGAAGATGTAGAAAAGAATTTTCAGAAATCTACAGAGAAACATACACCTACCATCAGTGTAGGGATGTGTTTTGAGACTTTTCAGACTACTCTGGAGCAATATGTTTCTTCATTACCTTTTAATCTGATCATCAGTTTTGGAGAATATCCTGAAATGCTGGATCAATTGGATAAAGGAATTCTCGATCTTATCATCACTCCTAAAAAAGGGTCTTCACCCAATATCGAACATGAAGCCTTCTCTTCGGAACAAATTATTCTGGTCGGAGGGAAAGATGTAGATAAAGCAGCTTTCAATAAAGTGCTGAAAACAAAAGATGCAGAGCAGATTGAAGAGTGGTTGAAGAATGAAAAATGGTACGGAACCACCGGAGATATGGAACACCTTTTCCAGTTCTGGACCTTAAATTTTGGTCATAAACCGAATTTCCGCCCTAATTATATCGTTCCCAACCTGAATTCAATTATCCGCTGTCTGAAGGGAGGAACAGGATTAGCTGTTGTACCTGATTTTCTGTGCAGGAATGATATCGAAAGCGGTGAAGTACAGCTGATCTGGGAAGGAAAAAAGAAACTGGAAAACACGCTGTATTTCGGATGTCGTAAGAAAACCAATTACCAGACTGAAATAGAGCATATTAAAGGTTTATTCCGCCAGGTGATGGCTTAAGACAATCATATCGCGCATCTGTAAACCGTTTTCATAGATTGGATCAGGATAATTTTTAATAAAAAAGTCTTTCAGTATTCCACTTCTGATGAATCCGTTTTTCTCATAAAATCTGATCTGTTGGAATCCCGTATCCGAGGTTCCGACAGTCAGTATTTTATAGTGGTTTTCTTTCGCAATTTCTTTAGCCTTGTTCATCAGGATACTTCCGATTCCTTTGCTTCTGTAGCTTTCAATGACAGCAACATTTTTTATTTCCAGTTCGGTATTGCTTTTCTTGTACAATGCCATCACTGCAATGTTTTCAGTACCGCTATGCAAAAGATAAATATCGGAATTGAAAATATATTGATTAATCGCTTCCTTGGTTTCATCCGCCAATAACAGGAGATGATAGGGAATTTCCGAATCGGAATTTAATTGATGAAAAGTGAAATCTTCCATTACAGACTCATATGAATAAGTGGATAATCTTTTCCTGAACCATCTTTTTCAGATCTTCCGACTTTTTTGAAACCCATTTTTTCATAAAAACCGATAGCCTGAGGGTTTTGTTCATTGACATCTACTTTGGTCAGTCCGGTTTTTTCTTTCATAAACTGATAAAGTGTTTTACCATAGCCTTTTCCACGTGTATCGTTGTGGATGAAAAGCATTTCCAGGTTGCCTTCTGCTACGGAAGCAAATCCTTTAGTTTCATGATCTTCAGTAATTAAATACACTTCCAGATTAGGAAGATAGTCTCTTGGAATGGCTTCTTTGAAATAATTGAAATCTTCCTCAGCAAGAAAATCGTGTGTTGCTTTTACTGCTGATTCCCATATTTCCATAATTCTCGGATAATCCTCTGCTGTAGCCAATCTGATATGTTGTGACATGATTTTTAAATTTTGAGCAAAAATAGGGAAAATAGAGGTGAGATGCCAGGAGAAGGGTGAATTTTGAGGCTGGAAGCTGGAAGTTAGAAGTTAGAAGTTAGAAGTTAGAAGTTAGAAGTTAGAAGTTAGAAGTGAACATAGTAGGTTTTATCGACTACAGACATTCCCCTTCTCTGAAGAGGTGGATTTTTGTGAAGCAAAAAGACGGGTAGTTTATACATCATCTTAAACCTTATGAATAAGAATTTTTTAACAGAAACAGTAAAAATGGTAGGCAGAATTTTCAATTTTTTATTGCAAATTTGTTTATCACTTTATATTAATCATTAAAATAAAGATTTATGCAAAAGAAAACCTATACAGGACAGCCTGTGGTAACATTAAATAACGGAGTGGATATTCCGGCCTTAGGATTTGGAGTATGGCAGATGGAAGATCTGAAAGAATGTGAAAATGCAGTAATCAAAGCTATTCAGACAGGATACAGAATGATTGATACCGCTGCTATTTATCAGAATGAAACTGCAGTAGGTGCAGCCGTAAAAAATAGTGGTGTCAAAAGAGACGAGCTGTTTATCACCTCCAAAGTATGGGTTCAGGATCATGGATACGAAAAGGCGAAAAGCGCTTTTCAGAGAACATTAGACAGATTACAGATGGATTATCTTGATATGTATCTTATCCACTGGCCGTATGGAGATTTTCTGGGAACATGGAAAGCTTTGGAAGAACTTTATCAGGAGGGGAAGATCAAAGCAATAGGAGTATGTAATTTTACCGTCGAAAAACTTGAAGAATTAAAAGCAAATTCAACTGTTTTACCGGTTATCAATCAGATTGAGCTGCATCCTGTATTTCAGCAGAAAGAACTGCAGGTGTATGACAGAGAAAATAATATCATAACACAGCCATGGAGCCCGCTGGGAAATGGTAACGCTAATCTTTTAAGCAATCCTGAACTGAAAGCTATTGCCGAAAAATATGGTAAAACAGTAGCTCAGGTAATCTTGAGATGGCACCTTCAGGAAGGTTTCGTTGTGATTCCAAAATCGGTGACACCGTCAAGAATTGAAGAAAACTTTAATGTATTTGATTTTGAGCTGACAGAAGATGAAATGAATGTTGTCCGTTCTTTAGATACTGGAAAAAGATTGTTCTTTGATCCTAAAGATCCTGAATGGGAACAAAAAATGCTAAATTCTGTAGCAGATATTTAATAAAAATAAAGAATCAAAATATTCCCGCAGTTTTCACTAGTTCAGATTACGATCTGTGACATCCGTGTGATCTGTGGGAATTGTATTTTCATTCAGGGTGAGGAATATCATATCCTGTTGAAAATGAGGGGCTCTTATTTTTTGTACCTTTTAATTAAAATAATTTTTTATGTTCTGGCCCGATACAATCAGTAAAAAACTAGGAATACAATATCCTCTTATTCAGGCTCCGATGTTTGGGGTAAGTACTGTACAAATGGCTGTTGCCGCTGCAAAAGCAGGCTGTCTGGGATCACTGGCACTGGCTGATCTTTCTGCAGACCAGTCTGTGGAATTAATCAGGGAAACAAGAAAACTGACTGATAAGCCATTTGCTGCCAATATATTTGTCCATCACATTCCTGAAGTGACGGACGATTTAAAAGAAAAATATAGCAAAACCAAGCAATTTATCGAAGAACTGGCCAGAGAAAATAATATAGAAGTAAATCTCCCCGACATCGAAGAAATCAGTGTCAACAGCTATCATGAACAGGTTGATGCCATTATTGAAGAAGGATGTAAAATTGTAAGCTTTACATTCGGAAATCTTGATGATAAAAGTATTCAGAAATTACATGAAAACGGAGTTACTCTTATTGGCACCTGTACTTCTGTGAAGGAAGCTTTGTTGCTTGAAAAATCCGGTATTGATATCATCTGTGTTCAGGGTATAGAAGCTGGCGGCCACAGAGGTAGTTTTGAAGCTGAAAATATTCCTCAGATCGGAGGATTATCTTTATTGTCACAGATCTACGATCAGGTAAATGTTCCTTTGATTTATGCAGGAGGAATTTATGGAGCAAAAACATTACAAGCCGTTAAAGACTTAGGTGCCCAGGGTTTTCAGGTGGGTAATCTTTTGCTGGCTTCTCAGGAAAGTGCTTTACTGCCTTTTGAAAAAGAAAGATTGAAAAGGGTAAGAGAAGAAGAAATTGTTCTCACGAAGAGCTTTTCCGGGCGGTATGCAAGAGGAGTGAAAAACAAATTTATAGAAACGGTTGAAAATTCAGAGTATATTTTACCATATCCTTATCAGAACAAACTGACCAATGCCTTACGAAAAGCAGCTAAAGCTCTGCAAAATCCAGAGTTTGCAGGAATCTGGGTGGGACAGTCCATTCACCGGTACAGCGAACAGTCTACAGAGGAAATTTTAAAGAAACTGATCAAAGAATGTGAAATGTAGATCCATATGTTTTCCATTTGCTGGTAATTTTCTATTTTCGTGAAATATAAAAACTAAAACCAGCCAATTTATCCATGAAATATTCAGAAGGAATTCAGAGATCACTTCCATTCGGATATCTTTTTCTCGTCATAATGGGAATACTAAAAGAAAGTGTATTCTACTATCAGATCAATATCAATATTCTCAAGTATTCAACAATCATGGACATTCTGATAAGTCCGATTGCTACTTTAACAGCTCATCCTATTATATTGATTGCCCTGATTGGGGTTGTTGTATTTTCATTTGCTTTTCCCTCTTTTTTATCGAAACAAGCTAATAAAAATAAACGTTGGGCATTACAAATGGCATCTCTCAAAGAACATGAAAACATGAGTAAAGAAGCTATTGAGAATCATTTTACCAATATGTTTGTGAGATTTCTTGCCATGATGTTATTGTCTTTCTTTGTAGGAATAGGATGGGGGGAAGGTCTTGGGCTCACCAGGAAGATCAAGGAGAATAAGCTTAAATATGACTATAAATTAAACTATGGAGATGAAAGCTTTGATCAGGTACATCTGATAGGATCCAACAGTATGTATTATATTTATCTTGCTAAAGGAAATAAAACGATAAAAATAGCACCGGTAGGGTCCATAAAAAGTATTGAACTGACCAATAACAAAAAATTGAATGATAATTAGTATACGTAATAAAAAAGCTTCAGATTGAATTTCTGAAGCTTTTTATTTATTTTGTTAAGTCTAATCCACCAAAATTTCCGGAACTCATCATGAGATAAACACCATCTGTTTTATCTAATGTATTCCAGTAAGCATGCAGATCTTCAGCATTGGTGAAAACCCTTAATTTTTCATTTCTGAATTTTTCTTTAATAAATTCAGGAGAGATAGGTTCCATTCTCTTGATCTTCAAGGCATCTTCAGAATAGAAAACAATGGCTTCCTCCAAACCATCCATGGCGTGGTCATACTGCTCAAGGAAAGCAGGATTTAAGCTGGAATAGGTATGAAGCTCCAGGAATCCGTATTTCTTATTATTTTTAAATTGCTCGGCAAAGGCTTTTACCGCAGCCTTTACCTTACTTGGTGCATGGGCAAAATCTTTGTAAAGAATTCCCTTATCTTCTCTTTCCACTTTTTCAAGACGTTTGGATGCTCCTTTGAAGCTCATGATCGCCTCATAGAAATCTTCATCCATAATTCCCAACTGCTGGCAGATATGTCTTGCTCCTTCAAGGTTCAGCAGGTTGTGTGCTCCAAAAACAGAAAGCGGAACATCTCCCATTTCAGTTTTTAAATATACTTTACCATTATTGATTTCATATTCAGGAGTTTTGTAAGGGATTTTTCTGAAATAATTTTCTGCATTTTCCACTACTTTCACTACTTCCGGATCTTCTTCATTATACACAAGAACTCCGCCTGCCGTAATGCTTGCCACAAACTTTCTGAACTGATCAATATAATCATCAAATGTTTTGAATACATTGATGTGATCCCATGCGATGCCGCTCATTAAAGCGATATTCGGCTGATACAGTAAAAACTTAGAACGTAGATCAATAGGAGAGGAAAGGTATTCATCACCTTCCAGTACCATGAAATCATTATCCTGAGTCAGTTTTACCATACAGTCAAAACCTTCAAGCTGCGCACCTACCATGAAGTCCACATCTTTCTGATGGAAATTCAAAACGTGAAGAATCATTGACGTAATGGTTGTTTTACCATGTGATCCTGCAATAACAACTCTTGTTTTGTTTTTAGACTGTTCGTACAGGAATTCAGGGTAAGAATATATTTTCAGACCCAGTTCTTTTGCTCTTGCCAGCTCAGGATTATCCTGGTGGGCATGCATCCCGAGAATAACAGCATCAATATCCGGAGTAATCTTTTCCGGGAACCAGCCCATTTCCTGAGGCAGAATTCCTTTCTTTTCCAAACGGGTTTTTGAAGGCTCAAAAATAGCATCATCAGAACCTGTTACCTGATATCCTTTGTCTTTTAATGCGATGGCGAGATTATGCATGGCGCTTCCGCCAATGGCAATGAAGTGGGTTTTCAATTGTATTTACTGTTTTTTAACATTAATATTAATGATCTGCTGGAAAGCTTCAAGAATATTGTTCCAGTTGGTCTGATAATTCGGAATGATCATACTCGCATCCGATTTACTGCCTTCATTGGGACCTTTCTTGACATTGATGGACGTTGAAATATTGTCGTACAATTTTTTACGGTCTTCCTGTATTCTTCTGAAATTATTCTGAGAAAGAACCTGATCCAGTTTCTTTAAATCTTCATCTGAAATTTTAAAATCCTGTTTATATTTCTTTCCCTGGCCTTCAAAAGAGTAGTGTACATTATTCCCTTTGATCAGAAGATTTTCATATACAGGAGCAAAGCCTCCGCTTTTCGAATAACTGATATCAAAATCCGAATATACTTTCTGGCTGTTGCATGAAACTAATACTATGATTGCGAATAATATTCCAAGTATTTTTTTCATAATTTTTCTATTTACTTTAATTATTTGAATCCTTTTGTTCTAATTTTTTAGCTTTAAGTTCTTCATCATAACTGTGTAATAGATTGAAATCTTCTGTCTGCTCAATGGCAGTCATAATTTTCAATAAAATTTCCGGTGCTTTTTCATTATCATAATCAATATCCAGAGGAGCTTTGAATTCCATCGTAGGTTTTACACCGGTTACCTTTACGCGGAGTCCTTTTTTATCAAAAGCTCTTCTGAATCCGTTTATTTTGATTGGAATTACAATAGGACGCTGGTTTTTTACCAGTTTGGCAGTTCCTCTTCGTCCCTGTGCAAAAGCCGATGTAGTTCCTTGAGGGAAAGTAGCTACCCAGCCATTGTCCAATGCTTTCATAATATTATCTACCTCGCTCATGTCTACCATTCTGTTGACATTTTTCCCTTCAGATCTCCATGTTCTTTTTACCGTTACAGCACCTGCAATTTTGAAAATTTTGGGAAGAATACCTTTGTTCATGGTTTCCTCTGCTGCCACATAGTAAAAATCGATCTTCGGATTCAAAAGATAGATCGGGTTTTTTATTGTATTGAGATATCCGTTGTTCACAGCGCAGAAGGCATGGTACATGGCCGCCACATCTGCAAAATAGGTCTGATGGTTGGATACAAACAGTACGTTAGAGTCCGGAAGATCCACAAGGTGTTCTGTACCGGTTATTTTTAACTTATTAAAGCCATTGAATCTTCTGTAAGAAACAATTCCTAAAATAAAAATAATAAACCTTTTCAAAAAATAAGGAGTTCCGAATGCATCGGTGAAAATATTTTTCTTCGCCATCTCTCAATTAAACACGGTAGTGCAAAGTTACATTTTTTTCAGCAACTGACTGAATTCACTTAATATCATCGCTGTAGCTCCCCAGATAATGTATCCGTTGAAATTAATCACTGGCACTTCATGTCCGCCCGCACTTGGCAAAGCCATGATTTCCGGGGTATCCGACAGATTTAAAAAGGAAGTGATCGGAAATTCTATGGTTTCCACAGCTTCCGTCTGTTGAAGAACGAAAGCAGGATTCTTTATTGTATAAGAAATATAGGGATAAACATAAAAATTGCTTGGCGGAATATAAATCGGCGACATTTCTCGGATGATTCTTACATAATGTTTATCTATTCCGATTTCTTCGGAGGTTTCCCGAACTGCCGTTTCAGCAAAATCCCTGTCCATTTCCTCACGCTTTCCTCCGGGAAGAGATATCTGTCCGCTGTGTCTGTCGTGTTCATTAATCGTCCTTTGGATCAATGGAAAATACCACTCGTTGTCTTTCAGATATAAAACAATATTAACAGCCGCAAATTTAGGATTCTTTGACAATACTTCATCATACGTAAAAACGGGGCGGTAGGGAGGTGAAAATACTCCATGGGCGTGTTCACCGGGAAGTTCCACGCTTTTTATTTTTCTCAATAAATCTTTTCCAAAATTTTCCATAGCTCAAATTTAGCAATATATCTCGAAGAAATAAATGCCTTAACATTAATTAACCTGTGAAATATCAGGATTTAAAGCTTTAAACCCTTAATCTGACAGGGTAATTATTTAACTGAAATAACAGGGAGATGTTGTACCGGAAAATTGACGGAATTGGCAATGAAACAATATTCGTTGGCTTTATGATGAAGTTGTTCTGCTTTTTCTTTCATGGATTCTGCTGCAACAGTTACCTTAGGATGTAAAGTTACTTCTGTGAAGTGGCCGCTGCCACCGGCTGTCTCTGCCATGATGCCCGTTGCTTCGTCAGTGTAATCTGTAACAATAATGCCTGCTTCAGAACAGAAATGAAGGTACCAAAGCATGTGACAGGAAGAAAGGGAAGATAAAAACATTTCTTCAGGATTATATTTCGTCCGGTCGCCACGGAATGCCGGATCAGATGATCCTTCAATCACAACTTTATTCTCTGCTGAAATGGTATGGCTTCTCCCGTAATCTCTGTAATCGCTGGTTCCTGTCCCCTGGTTTCCCGTCCACCGGATGGTAATTTTGTAATGATGGTTTTTCATACTTTAAAGATAAAAGATAAAAGATCTTGCTGTTAAAATTCAATAGGGGTGGGCTTTAGCCCGCCTGATATAATAATCTCATTGTCCATTGGCTTCAGCCAAAACTTAAATTATTAATCATGTTCTATACTTGCAAATATATTATAAAAACGAAAAAACCTCCAGAAAACTGAAGGTTTTAAATTTTTTAATTAGAGAATTCTATCAATTCTTCTTTTTTGGCATTGTAGATTTTGTATTCTAAATATTTAAAAGAATCCCTTGGAACAATGGTTACCCACTTTTTGTATTTGATAAACCATTTCATCTGGATACTTTTAATGCCTTTTGTAAGGTAGGCTTCCACAAATGGGTGCACGTGCAGGTAGATTTTTCCTTTTTCTTTCTGCAGGATATTTCTTAAGGTTTCACCCATTCTTTCCACGATAACAATAGGAGCTACAATTTCTCCGTCTTTGTTCGGGTTTTCTTCTTTGGTGTCGATCTGTTTTTCCGGACGGTTTCTCTGTCTGGTGATCTGGATCAGACCAAATTTACTTGGAGGAAGGATTTTGTGGCGTGCTTTGTCGCGCTTCATTTCCTCTTTAAGATGCTCGTAAAGATCTCTTCTGTGATCAGAATTCGGCATATCTATGAAATCGATAACGATGATCCCTCCCATATCGCGGAGGCGAAGTTGTCTTGCGATTTCTGTAGCAGCCATTTTGTTCACTTTTAGTGCATGCTCTTTGTTGACAGCTGCTCCGGTTGTAATATTGTTTCCGGAGTTGACGTCCACTACGTGAAGTGCTTCTGTGTGCTCAATAACAAGATAGGCTCCTTTGGAACTCGGAATGTTGACGTGTTTTCCGAAGCTCTGTTTAAGCTGTTTTTCAACATTGTAATATTCCAGAAGTGGAATATGGGAATCATAAAACTGGACAATATTTTTCTTTTCAGGAGCAATTACTTCAATGTAATTTTTCATTTCGTTCACCATTTGCTCATCATCGCAAATGATATTGACGAAGTCCTGATTAAAATTGTCTCTTAAAATAGCTGAAGCTTTGTCTTCTTCGCTTAAAACTTTAGACGGAACTTTATTTCTCTGGATGTTTTTGAAAGTACTTTCCCATTTCTGAACCAGCTGGTTCATGTCATTATGCAGGTCAGCTACTTTTTTTCCTTCTGCCACTGTTCTGATGATCACTCCGAATCCTTCAGGCTTAATGCTGTCGATAAGGGTTCTCAGTCTTTCTTTTTCCTCAGAACTTCTGATTTTTTTGGAAATAGAAACTTTATTGTCAAAAGGAATTAACACCAGGAAACGTCCTGTTAATGAAATCTGGGTAGAAATTCTTGGACCTTTGGTAGAAATAGGTTCTTTGGTAATTTGTAACAGAACAAGATCGTCCTTGGCAATTACTTTGTCTACCGTTCCGTTTTTGTCTATTTCGGGTTGTATCTCGAAATTTTTTAAGCTCGAAGTGCTTTGTTTTTTAGAAATAGTATCTTTTAAAAACTTTCTGTACGTAAGATACTGAGGTCCCAGATCCTGATAATGCAGAAATGCATCTTTGTCATATCCGATATTGACGAATGCTGCATTCAGGTTTGGAGCAAGTTTTTTTACTTTTCCTATAAACAGATCTCCAACTATAAAATCGCTTTTGTCTTCTTGCTCATGAAGTTCACATAGTCTTCCGTCTTCCAGCAGCGCAATCTTTGTAAGATCATCTTCATGCGAAACTATTAGTTCTTTCTTCATTTTTTAATAAGATAAAATTGTTAAGATTATAGGAAGTGGATGTTTTTTATCGATTAATTCATCTATTAAATATAAGGATTTTGAATGAAAACCATTATATTTTTATTAAAATAATATTTGAAACCCTCCGTTTTCCGCGGAATCTTATAGTTGCAAACAAAAATATAGTTAGTGAACTTTAAAAATTTAAATCCACCAACTATATTATTATATTGTAAATCTCGAGAAAAAGAGATTATTTTTTCTTATGTCTGTTTGCTCTTCTTCTTTTCTTTCTTTTGTGAGTCGCAACCTTGTGTCTTTTTCTTTTCTTTCCGCTTGGCATAATTTTAATTTTTTAGTAACTAGTTAATATTCAGTTAATGTTCTTATTTTACTGCAACTTTAGTTTTTACTTTCTCAACAAAAGATTTTGAAGGTTTGAAAGCAGGAATGTTATGAGCAGGAATCTCAATTGCAGTGTTTTTAGAAATATTTCTTCCTGTTTTAGCAGCTCTTGTTTTAATGATAAAAGATCCAAAACCTCTTAGATAAACGTTATCCCCATTATACATAGAAGTTCTGATCTCCTGCATAAAAGCTTCTACAACTTTCTGTGTTTCATTCTTTTCTGTTCCCAACTTATTTGAGATGGTGTTTACCAATTCTGCCTTTGTCATTTCCTTATTTTAATTTTAAATTTTAGGTGTGCAAATTTAGTTAAAAAAATTGAATACTAGCAAATTAGTGGCAAAATATTTTTATTCAAAGAGTTGGACTTTTTATGTATACACTATATTAAGGCAGGATGGTGATAATTTAACAATAAAATAATGTAACCGGATAAAGGTACAAAAAATTGATGAACAAAATTTAATAAATGCTGGTTATAACAGGTCTGGCAGCACTTTATGGTCTTTAGCATACTATTTTTGAGATCCGTTATCTGCCCTTGACCATCCGCCCGGAATTGAATTTTTCAATTGAAATCAGATTTTTTTATAAACTGGAATTATAATATCCGTTTTCTACGCAGAAGCGGATAAGATGAAGTTTGGTTTTCAATCCCAGCTTTTCTGTAAGTCTGTTGATATAAGTATCAATTGTTCTGGTACTGAGATTGAGTTTTTCTGCAATTTCTTTATTGCTGAATCCTTCATAGCAGAACCTCATGAGCTGTATTTCAGATGGGGAAAGCTCTTCCTGTCCTTTTTTCTGCCTGTCCATATATTCCTGTACGGCTAGCGGCTGCTGTTCCCATTCTTTGGAATAAGCCTGATAGTCGAAGTCGTCAGACGCAATACTTCCTTTAATAATATCCTTTATAATGGTGCTTTTTTTCTGACAGTAATAGATATTGGGAATCTTTGAAAGGATTTCCGCCATATCTTCCTGATAAGTGCCGGAATACGTAATAATAGGGGTTTCAGTATTGTTTTTTCTGATATACTTAATAGCTTCAATTCCACTTAATACCGGCATGAAGAGCTCAATAATGAACACATCTTCCTGTCTTCTGTAGATTCTGTTTACCAGCTCATGCCCATTGTTACAATCATTCAGAAGCATATAGAAAGGATTTTCCATAAGTGTTTTGATCATTATTTTTTTAAAATAAAAATCACTGTCAGCAATGGAAAAACGTACGGTATTAGATAATATTTTACTCATTCTTAATATCGATTTGGCGAATGATATTTAAAATTCAGAGGTCTAATTTATGAAAAACTTATCAAAGTGAAAATTAATATTAATTTAATCAGGGTTTTCACGAAACAGGGTTGGGGAAATTACGTATTGTGCATAAAATTTTTTTTTTATATTTTCACAGGCCAAACAAATCGCAAATTATGTCTTCTAACAGGGAAAAAAAATTAAACAAATCTGACGTCAGAACGGGCATTTGGAAGTTTATTCTGTCATTTGTCGTTTTGTCGGTTGTATCTTTTGCTTGCTTATTTCTCTTCTTTAAGAGTTATGATATACAGCGGGAAGGAATTAGCCGTGAAGCTGAAGCGTATAAAGAACTGATGCTTCGAAGTGACGTGCTTAAGGATCACATTGATGATATTTACGACAAAATGAACCAGCTTAGCATCAATAAGGTGGAGAATGAGGTATTTCTGAGAACCAGTATTATGGATAATGTGAGAGATGCCAAAAATATTATGGGTAAAGACAGTGTGCAGAGCTTTAAACATTATGCCGTACTGATGAAGCAGATTGTACCGATGATGAATTTAAAAGCAAAGATCATCGAAGTAGAGTATCAGAAAAAAACCGTTTTACGGGATCTTGATGAATGCATGGGTAAGATTAAAGTAACCAATAATGAACTTCGGAAAGACCCTACGAGAAATTTCACAGGAAGTAGAAGAAGAAGATAAAAAGAAAAGATATGCAAGGACAAATCACATTATCGAAGAAAGAAAGGCATTATCAGTTTTTTTATTTAATACTGATGCTGGTGACTGCCATGTTATTTTTGGGAGTGATCTTTTTAAAAGGATTTGAATCCCCTTTTTCTGATGAAGATGTAAGAGGTATTCAGAATCTTGAGCAGAAAGCAGAGTTTGAGCAACACCAGAAAGTTGTTCTTCCCATCATGGACAGTACCTATACCATGATTACAAAACTTACTGATGACGGACCCCAGCCTTTTATCGAAAACAATATCCAGCTGGGTGTAAACGACCTTAACAGCTATTTCAACAGTACCGATGTTGTGGATATCCGTAAAGATGCCTATCCGCAGATCGCAAAATTCTATAAAATGTATTTTGATGACAAAAAAGTCATTTCAACAACCTCTGAAGACATTAAAATTTTCCAGAAACAGGTGGATGAATGCAGAATCGGATTTAAAGATAAGCAGAATAAGCTTTATCAGCGCGAGCAGGATCTGAAAGCAAGAATGCAGTAAGCAAATAAATACTAGGAACATACATAAAACACATCACAATTACTAACTATGAATTATTTTCAAAAGAACAAGAAAAACATTATTATCGGTGTTATTGCAACTTTGCTGATCGCAGCATTGGTTGCTCTGTGGCTGCAGAAAAAGGTAATACATTCAGCAGATGATATTGTTGGGGTGGTTTATCCGTCTTCACTGGCGGTAGGAGACACGCTTTTATTCGAAGATAAAACCCAGTTTGCCAAAACCAAGAGATGGAATTTCGGAGATGGGACAACTTCAGATAAAAACAGTGGTATTCACTTCTATAATAAACCGGGATATTATCAGGTGATTTTGATCGTCGACAACAAGTACACGAAATCTTTCCCTGTAATGGTAAGCGCAAGAAGCGTTCAGAAACCAAAAGATACTGCAACGGCAAAAACAACGATCGAAGCTGTAAGTCAGGCAATGCAAAATGAAAACGTGACCTTCCGTGCTATTTCTGATGCAAAACAGTTTGCATGGAAATTCGGTGAGTCCGGAAATACAGATGCCAAGGATAAATTTACCATCTATTCCTATAAAAAACCTGGAGAGTATCTGGTGACTCTTTACACAGAACAAAGCCAGGATCCTATCTATCACCGTATCAAAATTCTTCCGGCTTATGATGCTCTTGCTGAAGATGAAGTTTCAGTAGAAGACTCTTATGCCAAAGTAGACAATGATTTCAAATATCACCTGCAGCAGATTGCCAACGGAAACAGTTTCAATATGCATTACAATTACTTGCTGAAAACCTATCTGTGTAACAATGAAAATACAGTGGTAAAAGTAAATGACAGCAAAGTGAATAACTTCTACATGTATTGTGCAGGCCTTCAGTTTGACAAGAATACAGTGATTCAGACGGTAAAAGTAAACCTGGACGACACACAGAACTGTGTAACTAAAGTAGATATTAATCAAAGCAAATAATTTTGTCCGGTCTTACGGATGTACCAATCATAAAAAGATTAAATAGGATGAAAAATAAATTTCCTCTAGCAGCATATTATATAGGGTTAACAGTATTATTGACGAGTTGCCAGGTAAAACTGCCGTCAAAGAAAACCCCGGAGCCTTCACAGTATGGGCAGGTGGATGCATCCCCTGTCGTTAACGGATATCCGAAAAAGTCAGTGCCATGGATCGTTATTTCAGACCGGTCAAGAAATACGGCTTATCTGGATAAAGATGATGAGAAGTCTTACAAAGAAGTAAAATTCCTTGAACCTTTAATGGTTTTAAAACATAGAGACGGAATGGTAAAAGTAGCGGAATATGTTCCGGATGCTTTAATGAAGAAAGTTTCGTCAAAATCGATCAAAACATATGGCTGGATTCAGGAGTCTGATCTCCTTCTCTGGAATAACGCTTTAAAAAGTGAAAAGACAGGTTATCCTGTAAGAGTGGCAGTAGTACCTAATAACAGCGAAGTCATCAGAAATGCTGAAAGATACTATAAAAACGACTCTATTATGGTGTTCAACTCACCAAGCCTTATTGAAACAGCCAATGTAAAAATTCCTAACGGACAAATTGTATATGTGTACAAGATGGCCGAAAATAACAAACGTTTTCTGGTAGGTAAAAAACCGTCTATTGATATGGACAGTATCAATAAAGGACTTTACGGCTGGGTAAGCTCCAATGTAATCTCCACCTGGGGAGAACGTTCCGCTATCAGACTTAAAAATACAACAGGAATTACCGATACAACGCTGGGAATTCATGAAGGGCATCCGGGTGGATCAGCATCGGATGCGTCCAACAAAACAGCTATTCTTCTTACCGATGTGAATAAGAGAACACAGCTGGAAAATATCTTTCCGGTAAATCTTCCTTTAGAAGAAGCTCCGACTCCTGATACCAAGACAAAATATTTCACCAATATTTTAGATTACAGCAAGAATTTCGTATCCAATGTACTGGGTGAACCGATTTATTTTGACCGTTACAGAGAGATCACGGAAAAAGATAAAAATATCAATATTGTTTTTGCATTGGATGTAAGTGCCGGTAATGCGCCTTATGCACCTATTGTAAAATCATTGTTACAGGATCTTCAGCTCAGGTTTGAAAAGCCTTCTTATTTTAGCAATGTTAAATATGGAGCGGTTTTATACAAGAACAATCCTTGCGGAGATAATGTTTCTGTCTCCAGCTTAAGCACAGATTACAGTAAGATCTCATCATTTATTGATCAGAAAACGAATGAAATGAACTGTGCCAGCAATAGCGGCTATCAGCCGGTAGGAGAGGCTCTTACGGCAGCAGGAAACCTTCTTTCCAATGTTCCTGATGAAACCAATATTGTTGTTACTGTAGGAACTTCTGCCAACCAAAGCGGAAATATGTACAGTGTAATCAGTTCTCTTACCCAGGCTCAGGCAAGATTGATCATGTTCCAGACCAGTGCAAGATCATCAGATACCTACAATGATTTTGTATTGATGGCGGAAAATGTGGTTACCAATACAGCCAAAAATATTGCTGAACTTAAAAAACAAAAGATCATCAACCAAAATGATGTGCTTACCAAGAATAATTTCAGCCTTGTGGAAGGAGATACAGGATTCTTCTCTTTAGCTTATCCTAAACAGAGTATGTCTCAGGGATTCGTTATTTTCCCTAAGAAAGGAGACATTACAACTCCGGGATTCCTGAAAAAATCTGTTGACAGCCTTATTGCACAGGTTACTCTGGATAATCAGACTATTGATAAATCTCTTAATGAATACTTCCATTCATCCGTAGGAGCAGGTAGAACAGATGTGGATTTAAAATATAAATATCTGTATCCGGGACTTACCAATCCGGTTTCTGCAGGAATTGCCGCACAGCTGATTAACTATGGAAGCCCATTCCTTGTAAAAGGATATATTCCAAAAGATCTGAAAGATTTTACTCCGGCAATAGAAAAGGGAATTCTTATTTCTGAATCGGAATATGATAACTTAAAAGCTTTCTACACGGAAGTATACAGAAATACTCAGGCAGATCGTGCAGATTTTAATCAGGGAAGAGCTATTAAAGAGTATGTTAAATTACTGAAGAAGTACAATCCTACGATAAAATTCTTAGATAAAGGAGCACTTTATGAGCTGCCAATGTCTTATGCGATCGGAATGAGTACCGGATTTGATCTTTCTGAAGAAGAATTGATGGCTAAATATAAGCTGAAAGGTTGGAAAAAATCAAAAGTAGTTCCTAGTGAAACGGTAAAAAATTATTTCCAGCACTATAAAAATTTAGCAGACAGAATGCTTGCCAACAGAAACAACCCGGCTGTAAAAATTCAGCAGAACGGACAGACTTTCTACTGGCTTAATGAGTACTTTACTCCATCCAGAATTCCAACAGAACAACCGGAATACACAAAGCATTAAAAACATTTTTTTATGATATCAAAAGCAGGAGTATATACTTCTGCTTTTTTTGTAGTATAAAGACAGATCAACAAACCTTAAACCTTAAATTTTTAAACTTTGAACCCTCATTATTTCTCTTTGATGTGTGAAATTATTTTTTATCTAAAAAAAGAGAAATAATTTAAAACGCTGTATTTATGGTTGTTATCGTATGGTTGATAAATCCATTGTCGTAGAATTACGACAAGAAATCGTAGAACTACTACAAAATCTCAGATTTATAGGGAAAAGTTTTTTTTAGCGGAAAAGAGCCTCTATATTTGCTAACACAATCACCGAATCACAAAATATTACTAACGATTAAATTTACTAATCATGGCCGAAAGAAATTCAAGAGGAATCTTAAAATTCAATAATGGAGAAGGGCAAAAGCTGTTAAAAATGAATTACAGCGTTTCCAGATCTACAGATGTTTCAGGACGTGTAGCATCAGATCCTTCCAACGCATTAATCAAGGTTACAGTAGAAGCTACTGAAAAATCAGATATCCTTGAAAGCTTGCTGAACGGTAAATATAAGCCAACTGTAGGAGAGATTACTTTTAACAAATCTCACGAAGAAGGAACATTGATTACACTGAAATGGCAGAACGGATATGTAATCCAGCATCAGGTAGATTTCGATGCAATCGACAGCAACAGTATGCTGATCAGCTTCGTAGTAAGTGCAGAGACAATCGATTATGGTACTTCTCAATACGCCGGGCTATGGCCATCCAGCTAAATACTGACACACATTATCAACATTCATAAGAAGAAAGACTGTCCCTATTTAAGACGGTCTTTTTTTGCCTGAAAGAAAAATTATAACCTGAGAATTTTATTTTATAACGTGTTTATATAATGTTTGTTATATAAAATATTGTTATCTTTAATACTAAACACAAACACAAAGCATATGAAAACCGAATCAAAGACCAAAGGATCTTCTTTCCGCCCATCTCAGAATGCAGACGGGATATCCGAGAATCATCACGCAGGGATCAACCGGCTGGTCAAATTATCACTGGTTGTAGAAGGTAAAATTATTAAGTACTATAAGCATTTCACTCTTAAACAGAAGGCGGGTCACCACCACGAATTCAACCTTATTCTTGCTCACGATGCATTGGGAGACCGGCAGAGCCATACCCTTGAGGAAGCCAATAAATTTCTGGGAAAACGTCTTACAGCTGTTATTTCCTACAAAGATATTGAGAAAAGTCCGGAAAGGAATTTTGTTGGGGTTATTACCAAAGTAGGATTCAGTCAGGAAAAAATGAGTCTGGGAAATATTGTGCTTTCCGGATACAGCCCGACGATCCTGCTGGACGGTGCTCCGCATATCCAGAGCTTTGGCGGCAGCCAGCCCGTTAATATGGGAATCATAGCCAAAGAAGTAATACAGCAGGGAATAGATAAAGAACGGTTTGATATAAGAGTCGATACCAATGATTATTCCCAGATCATTTACAGCAGCCAGTATAACGAAACCCATTATAATTATCTGTCGAGAATGGCAGAAGCTTATGGAGAACAATTTTATTATGATGGTGAAGTTTTGCATTTTGGAAAGCTTCCTCCACAAAATAAGCCTATAAAATTATTATATGGGAGCAATGCGGATAATATCAGGGTAGAACTAAAAGCGGTTCATACAAAACCTCAATATTATGGCTATAACAGCAGTAAACATGAAAAACTGACTTCCGGGGAAACTCCGGTTGACCATTTAGGTGATCTGGCCCGTACAGCATATAGCCATAACAATAAAATATATAAAACTCCGGCACTGCAGGTTGCACCTATCAAAGCATCAACACACCTGGATGTGGAGCATTCTCAAAGAAGCGCGTCAGGAAGTGAAGCAGTTAATGTATTTTCGGTTTCCGGATCTACAACCGTTCCTTTTTTGCATCCCGGATGTATTGCTGATATTCATATGAGAAAACCGGACAGCAGTGAAACATCTTATTTTACGAAGGTTATGGTGACAGAAGCCGTTCATGAAATTGATACGATCGGACATTACACAGGAACTTTCAAATCCATTGCCGCAGACACGGGTTTTCTGCCCAAACCGGAATTTACGGTACCGGCTGCCCAGCCACAGATCGCAACTGTTATCTCCAACACGGATCCGGAAGGTCAGGGAAGAGTTCAGGTAAGATTCGACTGGCAGATGAATGATAACACTCACTTTGTAAGAGTAATGAGCCCTGATGCCGGAGGAACCGATCAGATCACACAAAACCGTGGTTATGTTGCTATTCCGGAAGTGGGTGATCAGGTAATGGTCAATTTTGTACACAGTCATCCGGACAGACCCTTCGTGATGGGAGGAATGTTTCACGGAGGAATAGGTCTTGGCGGTGGAGCTGACAACCGGGTAAAATCTATACAAACGCGAAGCGGTCACAGGATCGTTTTCACAGAAGATGAAAGTATCATTATTACAGATAAAAGCGGAAACGAAATTCATCTGGATACAACCGGAAGTAATATCAATATCACGGCACCGGAAACCATGACCCTGAACTGTAAGAATATGAATATTAATGTAGGAGAGAATATGACGACGACGGTGGGAATGAATAAGTCTGATAGTATCGGACTAAATAATACTGAGACTGTAGGCGCTATGAAACTTACTTCAGTCATAGGAAATGTAAGTACATTCATTACGGGTAAACTTACTGAAATTATTGAAGGAGATGTACACAGCGAAACAAAGAAGGAAAGAAATGAAATTTCAGAAAAGGAAATTAACATTACCTCCAATGCTTCCATCAACAAACACGCCCAACAAGAAGTACAGAACAACAGCGGAGAGAGATCTAAAGCCTATTAATTATGAGCAGAACGAGAATTGTAAAAGGCACCTACAACAAAATCTCTCATGAAAATCATAATATGTATTCTCAGGAGAGTATTATTTCACGTGCCATGAAATGGATTTCTGAAAAGGGTAATGCTAAAGGAGTGAGTCATAATACGCCACAATCTCCACCACTACAACAGCTTATACAATTGATTGTACAATTCCGGCCGAATAAAAACTGGAAAGGAGAGTTTGGCTTTGACTGGATAAGATTGGCTGATACTAAACTTTTTAATGATAATTCATTTAAAAATATAGTTGCTTATCAGTATTTTGATTCAACTTATGCAAAAAAGGTAGATAATTCTAACAGTAACTATGTTAATAAATATGATGGATCTTTTAAAGCTGATGAAGCTATGTTTAACAACCTTAAAAAAGAGTATAATCCCTTTTCCATCCCATGGAAAACCTATAAAGATAAATCAGGAAAAGAAATAGCTGAAGAATATTATATTCCATGGCTTTCTCTGAAAAAAGATAAAGAAGCAAAAATTACTTTCTTTGCAGAAATTAAAGATGAAGCAGATTATCTGGAGTTTACAAAATCTGATTACTTTAGTTTTACTCCTGATAAAATTGAGATTAAGGGGAAGAAGAAAATTTCATTAGATGATTTTGAGGTAACTATTAAATGTATTAAAGAATTTACCACAGATCAGACAATAGAATTAAAGGCTTTTAAGGCTGAAAAAGGTACAACTATAGAAGCAATAGTGGGAAAAATAAATGTCTGGGCAAATGATGTAACAAAGCATAAGAAAAAGGATGTTGTATTTGTCAAAATAAAAACTCCTGAAATAAAAATAGGAGATGGTGAAAGGGTACCAAGTGTAACAGATGAAAAAAAAAGAATTAATCAATATCTGGAACAAGCATATATACAACTTTCTGATTCTTCTATTATCGTAGAACTGGATCTTACTGCTGAAAAAGATTTCAATGATTTTATAACGAGCAGTCAAATTGATTCTGATAAGTCTAGTGGAGGCAAGTCATTAGATAGTTATTTAAAAAGTAAACTAGAGAAAGCATATCCGGGTAAATACAATAAGCATTTTAAAGCTTTCTATTTTGCAGAGGACGGTTATAATGCAGGTGGAGGGCATGTATCGGGGTATTCAGCTCCCAGAGCTGATTATGTTGTAGTATTTAAAAGTAAAAATGACCAAACTGCAGCCCATGAATTTCTGCATGCTATGAATTTACCTCATACTTTTACCAATAAAGAAACAACTTCTGATGCATTGTTTACATATGAATTTACGAAGACTGACAATTTGTTAGATTATTCTCACCGTTTAGGGTCAGGTAATAATAGTAACAGGTGTTCATTATTTTATTGGCAATGGAAACAGGCTAACAATTCAATCAAATAGATATGAAAAAATTATTAATAATAATCTCATTTAGTGTTTTTGCAACATGTCAAACCCAAATAAAACAAAAAAAAATGATGCCCCAAATAAATAATAAGTTTGAGAAATTTGATATTAAAACTTTCAATGAGAATATAAACCCAGATGAATCATTTATTTTATTAAAAAGTGCTGACGGTATTCAGCAATTACAGGAACAAAGTTATGGTTTTATTAATAGACTATTTTATCAGGAAAATCAATTTGTTCTTATAAAAAAATTTTATAAGAATTATAATTTAAAAGAAAAAGGGTTACTCTTCAATGAAGGTTCTCCTATTGGCATCTGGTATTATTTTGATGAATCAGGCAGGCTTATTAAAGAGGAAAACACAGATGAAGGGTATAGCTTTACTCCTGAAAAGATAGTGAAGTATTGTGAAAAGAATAAAATTGAGCTTCCGAAAGGGTATCATGAATCCGGGTTTTATACCCGGGTTAGAAAAGATGTTCTTAATGGTAAAAAAGTTTGGGTAATAGAATACCTTATCCCGGATGGAGATATTCAAAAAGTTG
Source organism: Chryseobacterium sp. X308 (assembly GCF_020733145.1). NCBI lineage: Bacteria > Pseudomonadati > Bacteroidota > Flavobacteriia > Flavobacteriales > Weeksellaceae > Chryseobacterium > Chryseobacterium sp. X308. Next base: position 27,103 of record NZ_JAJFZH010000018.1, on the reverse strand, counting down.
TTTTAGATGGTCAATCTGGTGCAGAACTGGAGAAAAAAGTGGTTCCGTTTGTAAGCAGTTAGTTAATGATTAATGGCCTAGCTGTTTACAGGTTTAACATAAATCTACCAGAAAGATTACAAAAAGAAGACAGTATTTTTTTATAACCCATAATTATATGATTGATAAAAGATTTATAGAAAAACTATTTATAGTATTGTTGTTAGGTCTTTTTCTACAATGTCAATATCAGGAATTACAAAAGACCGTGATTCCAAAAATTAGTAATGAATTTGAAAAGATTACCATACAGAATTCTAAGAAAAAAGATGATGACAGATGTATTGAAACTCCGGAAGGAAGAAAAGAAATATTTTCTGCATCTAAAGGTGGATATGGATTAAGTATTTACTATGAGAATTCTTTTTATAAATCAGATAAATTCTATTATAAAAATGGGTACATAAAAAATAAATCATTGTCATTTAACATGGGCCCGCCTGTAGGAATGTTATATTATTTTGATAAATCAGGTAAGCTTATTAAAGAAGAAAATACAGATGAAGGATATAGTTTTGCTCCGGAAAAGGTAGTAAAGTATTGTGAAAAGAATAAAATTGATCTTCCGAAAGGATATCATGATTCTGGGTTTTATACCCAGGTTAGAAAAGATGTTCTTGATGGTAAAAAAGTCTGGGTAATAGAATACCTTATCCCGGATGGAGATATTCAAAAAGTTGTTTTAGATGGTCAATCAGGTGCAGAACTGGAGAAAAAAGTGGTTCCGTTTGTGAGCCGTTAATAAATCTCTGAAAAGGTTAATCTTTTTCTATTTTGGCCGGAAAGAGATCCAGAAAAGTAATTTACTACAATAGTTCACCATCAGAACTACGATTAAAAACAAAAAACACCGTTGTTACTTCTCTATTTGAAGAATTAACTATCTTTATATCATTTAGAATAAAATAATTAATTTTAGCATCACAAAAAGAACGATTTTTTATGTCTTGGTAAAAGGGATGAAAAATAAAGATCAAAATCATCAAATCTGCATAATAAACAGAACGCAAATATATTAATATAAGAAAATTATAAATGGGAGTACTAGTAACCAACGAAACAGTAAAGCAACTATTTCATATTGCTCAGTCGATAGCGAAGGAAAACTATAATGGAACGTATGGAGGCCCGCATATCCTGCAGGCTTTAATGCATAAAGATATCGGCCTTAATGAATTCCTGAAAAGTATAGATAAAGATCCGGGTTATTTCTATGAATGGGCAGATGTCCGTATCGAAGAATATCCGAAAACCAGCCATCTTCCCGATGAAGTAGGACAGGATGATGCAGTGGATACCCTTATTGAAGAAGCTGATGATATCCGTTTAAAGCTTGGACTGGATGAGATTACTCCTATCTGCATCCTTACAGCCATTGTAAAACCACAGGTTGTATTTTCTCTTCAGCAGTTAAAATCACTTCCTTTGAGAGAACATGAGATCTTCAATCTGTACAGAAAAGATACTCCGTTTACTGTTTCAGAAGATGGAGATTTTTCATCATTATTTTCAAATGGTTCAGCAGATTATTCAGACTCTTCCTTTCCTTCCATTAAAAGCTATTGTGTAGACAGAACAGCGCAGGCGAGAAAAGGAGAAATCGAAAATATCATCGGAAGAGATAAAGAACTGAGAATGCTGGTGGAAATCCTTTGCCGAAGAAGCAAACCGAATGTGATCATCATCGGGGAGCCGGGAGTAGGAAAAACAGCTTTGGTAGAAGGTTTTGCTACAGAAATTATTAAAGGAAATGTTCCTGAAATGCTTAAAAACGGGACCCTTTTAGAACTGGACACCGGAGCATTACTGGCGGGAACTTCTTATAAAGGTGAAATTGAAGACCGCCTGAAAAAAGTAATCAATGAATGTAAGAAAATTGAAAAAGCCATTCTCTTCATTGATGAAATCCACACCCTTTTAGACCCGAAAGGAAGTATTGGAAATGTTGCTAATCTCCTTAAGCCTGAACTTGCGAGAGGTGAAATTACCGTAATCGGAGCTACAACGCAGGAAGAATACAGAAAAATTATAGAGCCGGAACAGGCTTTCAACCGTCGTTTTGAAGTGTTAACCGTTCTTGAACCGGATGAGAAAACCTGTGTCAAAATGATTGATGTACTATTGGAAGGCTACAAAAAACATCACGGAATTGAAGTGGAAAAAACAGCCCTTCCGGAATGTGTACGTCTGGCAAAAAGATATGCAAAAGGAAAAAAATTGCCGGATGCCGCTATTGACTTATTAGACAGAACAATGGCAGCCATCAAAATGCTTGATGAACTTTCCGAAAAGGAACTTGAAAGCTGGAAAGAAAGTTATGATGCGATTTTAACAGAAGAATATGCCGACAGCAAAGATAAAGCGGATGAACTGATCTGGACTTACAACCTGCTGAGAGATAAAATAAGCCCGATTCTCTGGGGATCACTGAGTGAGCAGCCGTCCATCGACAACTCTATGCCCGTAGATCAGATCCAGAAGATTATTGAAGATACTTACGCAGAACTTTTACAGCATGCCGCCAAAAAAAGAGAAAAAGTAGACAGATTGGAGCTTGCTGCTGTAATGGCCGCCAAAACCAATATCCCAATCGGGAAAATCCAGGCTCAGGAAAAAGAAAAACTCCTGAATATGGAATCTCTTCTGTTGAACAGAGTCGTAGGACAGAATCATGCACTAAAAATCCTTTCCGATGCTATTGTTGAAAACCGAAGCGGATTGAACAAACCGGGACAACCTATCGGATCCTTCTTCCTTCTGGGACCTACCGGAACCGGTAAAACAGAACTGGCGAAATCAATGGCAGAATTACTTTTCAATGACGAGAAAGCCATGGTACGCTTTGATATGTCAGAATTCAAAGAAGAACATTCTGCAGCTTTGCTATACGGAGCGCCTCCGGGATACGTAGGATATGAAGAAGGTGGTATGCTGGTAAACAAAATCAGACAACAGCCTTATACCGTTGTGTTATTTGACGAGATTGAAAAAGCTCACCATTCCGTTTTTGATGTATTCCTTCAGATTATGGATGAAGGAAAAGTTCATGATAAATTAGGTAAGGAAGGAGATTTCAGCAATGCACTGATCCTGTTTACCTCCAATATCGGAAGTGAAGAAATTGTAAAACAGTTCGAAGAAGGAAAAATTCCGGAATCATCTTCACTGATGCAGATTATGTCAAACTCCGGACGATTCAGACCTGAGTTCCTGGCAAGAATTACAGAGATCATTCCTTTTGCACCGATCACGGAATCCATTGCAGAAAGAATCTTTAACATTCAGCTGAAGTCACTTCATACTTCATTAACAAGATTGGGAATTGCTTTAAAAATTACTGATGAAGCGGTTAAAAATCTTGCATTAGGAGGATTCAGCAGCAAATATGGAGCAAGACAGATCTCTGGAGTCATCCGTGCACAGCTTGCAAGACCGATTTCTAAAATGATTGTCAGAGAAGAAGTAAAATCCGGACAGACGATTCATGTAGACTGGAATAAAGACGAAGAAAAACTAAGCTGGAAAGTAGATTAAGTATAAAGCAAAGGGTATTTGCAGCCAGCTTTTACCCTTTTGCTTATAAATAAAATTAAAATGAAAACAATTGTCAGAAATATCTTTACAGGTTTTCTATTATTAGGATCCGTGATTATGATCAACGGACAGTTTCTTGCTGCTTCCGACACTTCGGAAAGCAGTGTGAAAAAATATAAGGGTATCATTAATGCCAATAAAGATCTTGTAGAATTTATTGAACAGTTACTCCTTCAGAAAGGTCTTCCCAAACATTTGAGAAACCTGGCCCTGATTGAGTCCCATTTTGACAGAAATATTACCTCAGGAGCCGGAGCTGTAGGGATCTGGCAGTTTATGACAGCCCATGCCAACCAATACGGACTTACTGAGCAGGGACGTACCGATATTTATAAAAGTACCAAAACAGCTGCTATTTCACTGAGTAATCTTTATAAAAAGTACAATAACTGGGTAACAGTAGTCGCTGCTTACAACTGCGGAGAAGGGAATATTGCCAAAGCGATGGAAGCTGCAGGTTCTACCCAATACCATGAATTTTATAAATACCTTCCGGGAGAAACCATTAATCATGTGAAGAAATATCTTAATGCATGCTATGCAACAGGAGAACTTCAGAGTGTACTGAATAATTATAACTCTGCAAGAATCAACAAGATTTTCTTTCAGGGAGACCGGAAAGAGACTGCTGCAGCGCTTTCGGAAACAGAGATCAATGCAGGTTTCAACCTGAACATTGTTGCCGCTGAACTGAATGTAGAAGTAGATAAAATTCTTGCCTGGAATCCCGGAATTATGGAAGAGCTTCAGAAAAAAGGAGAAAGCCCCTTCTATCTTCCGATGGATCTGATGCCGGACTTTCTGCTAAGGAAAAATAAAATATTGGTTCGCTCCCTAAAAGAAGGAGGAAAAATTCAGCAGTAAAATATATCAACGATATAAAAAAGCAATCAGCCAAACTGATTGCTTTTTTTATGGTACAATCTGTTAAAAACAGACCGATTTTTTACTAATAAAATCTTAATATTTCTCAATGATGTGGAAAATTATTGATTTTTCATGCTTGTTTTTAATGAGTTAAAATCCTGTGTTAATAAAGTTTGTGGTAGGTTTTTTAAATCCAATGTCGTAGAATTACGACAAGAAATCGTAGAATTACTACAAATTTTCAGATTTCCATTCAAAAGCTTTGTTTAGCGGAAAAGAGCCTCTATATTTGCTAACACAATCACCGAATCACAAAATATTAACGATTAAAATTTACAATCATGGCCGAAAGAAATTCAAGAGGAATCTTAAAATTCAACAACGGAGAAGGGCAAAAGCTGTTAAAAATGAACTACAGCGTATCAAGATCTACAGACGTTTCAGGACGTGTAGCATCAGATCCTTCCAACGCATTGATCAAAGTTACAGTAGAAGCTACTGAAAAATCAGACATCCTTGAAAGCTTACTGAACGGTAAATACAAACCGACCGTAGGAGAGATTACTTTCAACAAATCTCACGAAGAAGGAACACTGATCACTTTGAAATGGGAGAACGGATACGTAATCCAGCACGAAGTAGATTTCGATGCTATTGACAGCAACAGTATGCTGATCAGCTTCGTAGTAAGCGCTGAAACCATCGACTACGGTACTTCCCAGTACGCAGGACTATGGCCTTCAGCAGGTAAATAAGCCTATTCATCATCTTAGTAAAAATAAAATTGGTACAGAACAGCTCTTGTAAAAGTTTGCTGTTCTGTTTTCTGCTTTACAATAAGTTTCAGATAAGCATCACTTACAGAAACCAATATCTGGAATTTACAAAGCCTGTAATGATACCTACAGCATCAATTCAACATTTATTAACTTAAAAACACGTAACACTATGTTTCAAGATGATAAAATTAGAGTAAAGAATTCTCAGCAATCTATCAGCCAGGATACAGAGAGGATAAAAAAAACTGCGCAGGAAAATGCGGTTACGAAAGCAGAGGAAAAGGTAAACCAGGCAGGGAATAAAATAAAAAAGACAGCAGAAGCGGCACAGCATTTAAATTCAGCACAGGAAACAGGAAAGTTTCTGAATCAAACGCTGGTTTCTAACGACCCTTCCGTTGTTGAGACAAAAGTATGGGCCAAACAGCCTACTTCAAAAATACATAATGCAGAAGCAATTTCTCAGAGCTATATAGCAGGAATCAACCGGGTGATCAAGCTTGATGTAATCATAGAAGGTGAGATCATTAATCATTTCAAGCATTTTAAGCTGATACAGAGTGCTACCAGGCACCATGAATTCAGTCTGATGCTGGCCCATGACACTTTGGGTAAACCGGAAAATCACAACCTGGAAGAAGCTCAGAAATTTTTAGGAAAAAGAATCACAGTTGTTTTCAAATATAAAGATATTGAGAAAGGAGCCGAACGTAATTTTGTAGGAGTGGTTACAGAAGTAGGCTTCAGCCAGGAGAAAGGAAGTCTTGGAAATATTATCATCAAAGGCTACAGCCCAACTGTACTTCTGGATGCTGCTCCTCATATTCAGAGCTTTGGAGGAAGCCAGCCTGTAAGTTTGAACAGTATTGCTGATCAGGTAATTAAAGAAGGGCTGGGACAGCATAAATTTGATTTCAGAGTAGATGCCCAGCATGGAAATATATCGTACAGTTCACAGTATGAAGAAACTCATTATAATTATCTCGCAAGAATGGCAGAAGCTTATGGAGAGCAGTTTTATTATGATGGAGAAGTTCTGCACTTCGGAAAGCTGCCGCCACAGGAGAAACCTGTCAGGCTTACCTATGGAAGCAGTGTAAGTGACATAGCCATCAAAATGAAGGCCCAGCATGTAAGTCCCACTTTTTATGGTTATAATAGCAGTAAAAATGAGAAGCTGACAGCTGGCAGTTCGAAAATTAACCATACTTCAGATATTGCAAGACGTGCTTACGAAATATCAGAAAAAACTTTTACCACTCCTTCTTTGAGAGTGGCGCCTATTAAAGCATCTTCCTTTATGGATATCAATGCTTCCCAGAAGGGAACCGCAGGAAGCAAAGCTGCAGAAGTTTTCGTTACTTCGGGAACTACAACAGTTCCTTTCTTATATCCGGGATGTATCGCAGATATCGAAATGCGTAAAACAGAGAGTAATGAAACCTCTTATTTTACAAAACTGATGATTATTGAAGTTTCTCACGAAGTGGATGCCAGAGGCTATTATGATGGCAAATTTGAAGCAATTGCAGCAGATACAGGATTTATTCCTCGTCCCGAATTTCAGATGCCCAAAGCAGAAGCCCAGTTTGGAAAAGTAATTTCAAATACAGATCCTTTAAATCAGGGAAGAGTACGTGTGCAGTTCGATTGGCAAAGCGGACCTGATACTACTGAATTTGTCCGCGTAATGACCCCGGATGCAGGAAGTAGTGATAAAGTAAATAAGAACAGAGGATTTATGGCTGTTCCGGAAGTGGGAGACCAGGTTATTGTCAATTTTGTACATCAGCATCCGGACCGTCCGTTTGTGATGGGAGGAATGTTCCATGGGGGAATAGGTGGCGGTGGCGGAGCCGGTAACAATATCAAAAGCCTGAGCAGCAGAAGTGGAAATAAATTAGAATTAAATGATGGTGAAGGCTCTGTATTTCTGACGGATCAGGGTGGGGCCAACATGAAGTTTGACGGGGCAGGAAATGCCCAGACGAATGCCAATAACAATAAAACGGTTAACGTAGGAAATAATAATACGGTAAATGCCGGCAGTACAAATTCTATTAATGTCGGAGGAAAAGAAGGCGGGGCAGCCAATTCAGTCCTGACAATGGACGCAGCCGGAAATATTGCTCTGGAAGGAAAAACAAAAATTGAATTAAGAGTTGGTGAAAACAGTATCACAATCACTAAAGAAGGGATTACTATCTCTGCAAAAGAAGGAATGCTGGATTTGAATTCATTAAAAAATGCATTACTGGTAACACAGGATAACCTGAGTATTCACAGTAAAGCAGTCACTTCAATGAATGCTACAGGAGATATATTTATTACCGGAAGTACTGTTGATATCAACTGATGTCGCGAATATATTCTAAAAACGTATTAAAACATGACTTTGGAACCGAATAAAGTTGAAAAAAATGACCAGCTGGCAGGATTCAAATATGCCTGGTACAAAAAAAGAGAATATAATATCAATATAAAATCCTATCTTACTTTAGGAACAGGAAAAGCCAACCAGACGGAAATAGAAGAAGACTGGGTAGTAATACCGGGAGAATATAATCATATTACCATACAGTCTTCTACCCAGCGATATATTCAGGCAGACGGGCAGATGCAGCCATTTTATGAAATTCTTGAAAAAATAAATAAAGCGACTGAGGTTGTTGAATTATCTTTAAATACGGATAAAAGTATCCACGAAGTAACCAATAAAAATGAAATTGTAAGCAGGTGGGAAGAGATAAAGAAGGATCTGCATTTTTTTGAGCTGGTAAAAGAAAGTTATAAGGTATTTATTCAGATCTATGATAAAGAGTTTAACAATATAGATCGTAATATCAGACAAAACTTTTTGTATCAGATCATGTTTTATCCTTTACCGGCATTCAGCGGGGGAAGTTTTACAGATGAAATTCCTGTAAGAACAGCTTTGTCAACCCTTTTCCCGGGAGAAGAACTTGAGTATAGTTCCTCGTATAAAATTTTAAAAAACAAAGAAGGAGGTTTCACTGTGAAACTGGATGGAAAAAGTAAAGGAAATCAGTCCCGCTTTGAAAGTATTTATAAAGATAAATATCAGAGAACGCTCGGAAATGCTCTGGAATATAAGTATGCCATTGAGGGAGAATATCTTTATAATGAAGATTCTGTACTATCAGAGGTCATATTTCATGTGAAAGAAGAACTGAATGAAAAGATGATCTATGTATGCAGGTACCACATAAGATTAAGTGAAAAATAACAATTAATACGATCACTATGAGTCAATTATATATCGCACAGGATACTCCGCTTACTTGTAGTAAAGGCCGAAGACTTATAGGAATTGGAGTCAGTTCCCAGTCTTCTGTAAAATTGAAAAAAGGAGCTAAGCTGATGGCCACGGAAAAGGACCGTTTTAAAGACAATTTTATCTGTCCTGAAATGATGATGGCAGGAGCATTAGCAGGGGTAGCAGTAGCGGCAGCTTTCTCTGGTGGGCTTTTTGTTTTAGCGGCAGCCGCCTGGGCAGGAAGTGCCCTCATAGATGACTGCCTCAATATCTGTTCATTTCTATGCAAGGGAAGCGACTGGCAAAATACCCATCCAAAAGTAAAAATTGAAAATAAAAAACCTCTGTTGCAAAATTCCAGTCTACACTGTTTCATAGGAGGTAAAATCACCTTTCATTTACCCGTTGCCCAGCTGCAGGAGGCCTCTATTGCCAGTAGAATGGCCCAGGATTCTTACGAGGATAATAATGGGAAGAATACCAGTATTGATGGGTACACACGAATCAATACAGATGATCAGGCTGAGCTGGATAAGCTGTTCGGTCCGGGAGTGTTAACCAGCAAAGATTTCAATACTAATAAAGATAACGGCTTCTTTTCCTCTTTATATTATAATAAAGAAACAGGAGATTATTTTGTGGCATTTAGAGGTTCAGAACCTAAAGGAATGCAGTTTTATCATGACTGGTTCATCGAAGATGGAGGACAGGCGCTTGGTTTCGCAACGCCTCAGATAGAAAAAACGAGAATGCTTGCGGAAAAAATGGATAATGCGACCGGAGGAAAAGTGAAATTTACCGGACATTCATTAGGAGGAGGAAACAGTGCCATGGCTTCCTATTACACAGGACTTCCGGGATATACCTTCAATGCAAGAGGAGTACATGGCAATACACTCGATTATCTCGATAAAAAAGGAGCCGTAAAATCAACTTCAAGCATTATCAATTACAGTACAAGTAATGATATTCTTAACGGGCTGCAAAATAACAGGGAAGGTTTGCTCTCTACATTAGCTTTATCCAGAATTCCGGGGCTCAATAAAATTGCAATTTTCGGAGGTCTTACAGGAGGTGTTCCGAGAGCGCTGGGAGAACAGAATGAAATCTTCGGGTACATTGATGATAATGAAGGGCTTGGCCTAAAAACCATTGGAAGCGGACATAGCGCATATAATGATGCGTTTCAGGCGATGCTGGCCACTATAAATACTGATGTTGTAGCTAATAATATATAATATGAAACCATTTATTTTAATAATACTTTCTATCATGACACTTTTTTCCTGTTCAGATTTTAATCTTAGGTCGCGTAAAAACGAAAATAGAAATCAATATCCTCCTTCAAGAATGTTTACAGGAGACGGTTTATCAGCTGCCCAGAAAATGTTTGATGGAGATCTGAAAGGCATGGAAGAAATTATTAAGGAAAAAAATATTGATATCAATAAATTACAGGAGAACACAGGGTATACTTTACTGATGTATGCTTCTATTATTGAAGATTTGAAAGCTATGGAAAAGCTTTTAGAGCTGGGAGCTGATCCCAATATTATAATACCTCATGAAGGTTTTGAGTCTCCTCTGAATCATGCTGTAGCACTTAATAATTACGAAATGCTGCAATTACTTTTCAAATATAAAGCCAGTCCTAACCCAGCTGTAGGGAATTCCCCGTTATCTGATGCAATGACCCTTGGAGGTGAGGAAAGTACCGAAAAGAAAATGATTGATTACTTACTTCAGAATGGCGCTGACATCAATAATGTTTCTTATAACGGAAGCAACATTATGGAAAGTGCAGCCAGGGATGATCTGGATATGGCAGAATACTTTCTGTCCAAAGGAGGATTGCCTAAAATAAAAGGAACAGACCTTTGCCCAATGGCAGATTATATTCAGTATAAGGAAAAGCAGAAAAGTGACCGTAATCTGCCAGACTCTCCTTATTATCAAAAATTATTCGGAATTAAAAAACAGCTGGTTGATCAATATAATGTAGCGTTCCCGTATAAGAAAGACACAATAGAAGAAGCAAAACTTAGAATAAGACAGTATGAATCTTTAAGTTCTAAAGACAAGCTATCCGTGAATTTCAAAAAAAATTACGGAGAAAATCTTTATCAGGAAGATTTAAACAGAGTTAAAGGAAAATGACAGTGTTTATAACATGATTATTCCGGACGATTTTTTGTCTTTGACGTATGAAATATTTTAATTTCAAAGATTTTCTGTTTTTGATGTAACGTGTTTATAACTAGTGTGTTAATTTAATATATAAATCCATTGTCGTAGAATTACGACAAGAAATCGTAGAATTACTACACTTTTTCAGATTTATATTCAAAATTTTTTTTAAGCAGTAAAGAGCTTCTATATTTGCTAACACAATTACTGAATAACAATATTAACGATTAAAATTTACAATCATGGCCGAAAGAAATTCAAGAGGAATCTTAAAATTCAACAACGGAGAAGGACAGAAGCTGTTAAAAATGAACTACAGCGTATCAAGATCTACAGACGTTTCAGGACGTGTAGCATCAGATCCTTCCAACGCATTGATCAAAGTGACAGTAGAAGCTACTGAAAAATCAGACATCCTTGAAAGCTTACTGAACGGTAAATACAAGCCGACCGTAGGAGAGATTACTTTCAACAAATCTCACGAAGAAGGAACACTGATCACTTTGAAATGGGAGAACGGATACGTAATCCAACACGAAGTAGACTTCGATGCTATTGACAGCAACAGTATGCTGATCAGCTTCGTGGTAAGTGCTGAAACCATCGACTACGGTACTTCCCAGTACGCAGGACTATGGCCTTCAGCAGGTAAATAAGCCTATTCATCATCTTAGTAAAAATAAAATTGGTACAGAACAGCGGACAAGAGACGCTGTTCTGTTTTTTATTTAACAGGATCAGAATTTTTAAAATCATATCAAAGTAATATATCTCTTGAAGGTGTAATAATAAATTTCTGTTTATGCCCTTAATATATTTGTTATAAGGTATTTATATTCCGTTTTTAAATCTAATGTCGTAGAATTACGACAATAAATCGTAGAACTACGACATCAAATCGTACAATTACGACACTTTTTCAGATTTCCTTTCAATTGCTTTTTTTTCAAAACCAGGGGCTTTATCTTTGTTATATAATTATTGAATTACAATTTATTACTAACGATTAAAATTTACAATCATGGCAGAAAGAAACTCAAGAGGAATCTTAAAATTCAACAACGGTGAAGGGCAGAAACTGTTAAAAATGAACTACAGTGTATCAAGATCTACAGACGTTTCAGGACGTGTAGCATCAGATCCTTCCAATGCATTAATCAAGGTGACAGTAGAAGCTACTGAAAAATCAGACATCCTTGAAAGCTTACTGAACGGTAAATACAAGCCGACCGTAGGAGAGATTACTTTCAACAAATCTCACGAAGAAGGAACACTGATCACTTTGAAATGGGAGAACGGATACGTAATCCAGCACGAAGTAGATTTCGATGCAGTAGACAGCAACAGTATGCTGATCAGCTTCGTAGTAAGTGCTGAAACCATCGACTACGGTACTTCTCAGTACGCAGGACTATGGCCTTCTTCAGGTAAATAATCCCATAAACTTAAATAAAAAAAGGAACAGTGTACCTTCGGGTATGCTGTTTTGTTTTTTTAACCCCATCCCGAACCTCACATCCCAATACCCCGAAACCCTTCCTCAAACTATCAACTTTTACTCCTATTTTCTTATATTTGTTCATTATTCAAAATATGGACGCAACACAAGATAAAAGGCTGTTTCTCATCGATGCTTATGCGATGATTTTCAGAGGATATTACGCATTAATCAGGAATCCGAGACTCACCAGCAAAGGTCTGGATACTTCTGCCATCTTCGGTTTTACCAATTCTCTCATCGAATTGATCAGAAGAGAAAAACCAACACACCTGGCAGTAGTTTTTGATGTTGGACAGGCCAGTGTAAGAACTGATGATTTCTCAGAATATAAAGCCAACAGAAGCGAAACTCCCGAAGCAATCAAAATTGCGATTCCATATATTCACAAAATTCTGGAAGCAATGCACATCCCGATTCTTGGGGTAGAAGGATATGAAGCCGATGATGTCATTGGGACTATTGCATGCAAAGCCGAAAAAGAAGGATACACCACCTTCATGGTGACACCGGATAAAGATTTTGCACAGCTGGTTACGGATAAAATTAAAATTTATAAGCCAGGTTTAAAAGGCGGTGACATTGAAATTTTAGGAGTAGAAGAAGTAAAGGCAAAATATGAGATTGATGATCCTAAGCAGGTGATTGATTTCCTTGCAATGATGGGAGATGCCGTAGATAATATTCCTGGATTGGAAGGAGTAGGAGAGAAAACTGCTATGAAATTCCTGAAAGAATTCGGCAGCATTGAAAATTTATTAGCCAATACGGATAAACTGAAAGGAAAACTGAAAGAAAAAGTAGAAGCTTCCGCAGAACGTGGTATTATGTCTAAAAAATTAGCCACTATCATCTGTGATGCTCCTGTAGAATTCCATCAGGAACAATACGACCTGGAAACTCCGGATTTTGAAAAAGTAAAAGAGGTCTTTGACGAAATAGAATTCAGAAGGTTATACGAAAACCTTTACAGGGCTTTTGCTCCTGCTGCTGTAGAAACAGTAGTTGTAAGCGAGGTAGAAGTTAAACAGACTCCGGCCGGAACCGAAGTAAAAGGACAGGTTATGCAACTTGATCTTTTTGCCAATTTTGAGGAACTGGATCAGGCAACTTCTACAAAGTCTACGATTGAGAATAATGATCATCTGTATCAGTTTATCAATAATCCGAAGGCACAGAAAAAGCTGGTTGACAACCTGCTGCAGCAGAAAGTGGTGTGTTTCGATACGGAAACGACATCATTAAATGAACTTGAAGCAGAACTGGTAGGAATGAGCTTCTCTTATAAAAAAGGACTTGCCTACTACATTCCTCTCTCTGAAAACAGGGAAGAAGTGTTGCAGACCCTGGAGATTTTCAGACCGTTTTTCGAAAAAGAAGACCTGCTGAAAGTAGCGCACAACCTTAAATTTGATTACAAAGTTTTAAAACAATACGACATCACCGTGAAAGGCGCCATGTTTGATACCATGATTGCCCACTACCTCCTGAACCCGGACGGAAGGCACGGGATGGATTATCTCTCAGAAGTATATCTGAACTATAAACCGGTATCCATTGAAACCATTATCGGAAAAAAAGGGAAAAAACAGGGGAATTTCAGAGATGCTGATCTGAGAACACAAACAGATTATGCAGCAGAAGATGCAGATGTAACTTTCCAGTTGTATGAGCTATTCGCACCACAGCTGAAAAAGGAGAACCTGGAAGAGCTTTTCTTTAACATTGAAATGCCTCTTATGGAAGTACTGGCAAAAATGGAACTTGCAGGAATTTCTCTGGATGAAAAATGGCTGGCGCAGGAAAGTGTTGACCTTGAGAATGATCTGAAACAGCTTGAAACAAAGATTTTTGAACTTTCAGGAGAAGAATTCAATATGAATTCACCGAAGCAGCTGGGAGAGATTCTGTTTGAAAAATTACAGCTCGATCCAAAAGCGAAGAAAACAAAAACAGGGCAATATGCAACATCAGAAGATGTGCTTCAGAAGCTGAATTCAAAACATGAAATCATCAAACACATCCTGGAATACAGAACGTACCAGAAATTAAAATCAACCTATGTAGACGCTCTGCCTTCACAGATTGAGAAAAAAGATAACAGAGTACACACCAATTTCTCACAGACCACAGCGGCTACAGGCCGTTTGGCAAGTGTAAACCCCAACCTGCAGAATATTCCGATCCGAACGGTGAGAGGACAACAGATCCGTGGAGCTTTTGTTTCCGGAGAAGGAAAGAAGATTATTTCTGCCGATTATTCACAGATTGAACTTCGTTTAATTGCTGAAATCTCAGGAGAAGATAATATGATCAAAGCCTTCCAGGATGGAGAAGATATCCACGCTTCTACAGCAGCAAAACTCTTTAAAATTCCTTTGGCTGAGGTATCCAAAACCCAGAGAAGCCAGGCTAAAACTGTAAACTTTGGAATTATCTATGGACAAGGAGCTTTTGCTTTGGCAGAACAAACCGGATTGTCCCGTACAGAAGCTAAACAAATGATCGAAGCATATTTCGAAACCTATCCGAAACTGAAGGAGTATATGGCTGAGCAGGTGAGCAAAGCACGCCAGTTGGGGTATGTGGAAACCATATTGGGAAGAAAGCGTCATCTGAAAGATATCAATTCCAACAATTTCGTGGTAAGAGGTCATGCAGAAAGAAATGCGGTAAACGCACCGGTTCAGGGAAGTGCTGCCGATATCGTTAAAATTGCCATGATCAAAATCGCCAGAGAGCTTGAAGAGCAGCAGCTTACAACAAAAATGCTTCTTCAGGTACATGACGAACTTGTTTTTGAATCTCCGGTAGATGAGATTGATGCCGCTTCAAAACTGATCAAAACTGAAATGGAAAATGCCCTGAAAACACAGGTTCCTTTATTGGTAGAGATTGGTGTAGGAAATAACTGGCTTGAAGCACATTAAATACTTAAAATTATACCTTAAATAAAAAACTTCCGTCTTGTAGACGGAAGTTTTATTTTGTTAGAACTGGAAAGCTTACTCCTGTTCTACAGAATTGTAAACATTGGTAACAACTTCATCAGGAGAAACATTTTCAAATAAGAATCTTTCTTTTTTTACCTGTACTTTTTTAGTTTCAGACGGCATTTCTTCTTCCATGGTATTTACTGTTTCCAGTGTTACTTTGCCTTTCATAGGCTCATAATAGAGGGCAGAGTGAGAACCCGCACCCATATTATACGTTTCAACATAGGTAAGAATCAGGTTGTCATTTATATATTTGAATTTACTGAACTGATTACCGTAAGGTCCGATATCATAAAGATTGATATTCAATATTCCTTTTTCAATACTGATGTCTTCAGGATCGTGTATTTTATAGCCAGATTCATTGTATTCATCGGGAAGAACGGTTTCAGAACTTTTAAATAACCGGTATGTTTTGTCAGGATTCTTTAGAAGGACTATCATAGTTCTCTGTGCTAAAGTGTCGTCTTTTTTTCTTAAAACCAAAGCTTTATCAGGAAGTCCGTCATGGTTGAGATCACCTTCGGTTTCGTATTGAATTTCATATTGACTGGATACAAAATCTGAGACTTGTTTTCCTGCTGTCGACTGTTCCTTCTCAACTGGTGCCGTATCCTTTTTTATAATGCCCGAAGAGTTTTTCGGAGCCTGCGTTTTGGTTTTGTTACATGAATAAGCAATTAAAGAAGCAAAAAGTAAAGTAGAAATGATTTTTTTCAATGGTTTTTGTTTTTAAGATACAAATCTAGCTTTTATTTCCTGATAATGTAAAATTACAACACACAAACATCCCAGTACGGTAACAGGTAGAAAGGAAAGTGAAATTGTATATTGGATTTCCGAATTGAAATCGTAAGTACTCCAGGAAGATTCCCTTTCTACAAATAGGGTGTAGTTCCAAAATAACCAGACAAAGATCAGGAATAGGAACTCGACTGAAGCCTTGAAGACAATCTTTTTAACAAAGAAAAGCAGAGAAAAGACAATTGATAAGAACCCACCGGCTATAAGGGATATATACACCGCATCTTCAAAAAATGAACAGTCTATACAGCCGCTTGAAACACGTTCTGAAAGGGTTCCCATTGACCAGTAAAATTGTAAGAATGTAACCACTGAAATAAAGGTGGTACTAATGAACCATCTTTTCAAAAAAGAGTAGAATTGATGAGGTTTGGATTCTTTCATGATATTCAAATATCTGAATTATTTTATTATTCTTATCATGGCTAAATCATCTGTAGGTTTTACTCCGTATTGATGTTCCAACTGCTTTAGTTTCCTGTTAAGCATTTCTTCAGTTTCGCTATTCTGACGGTCTATCATTAAATATTCAGCAAAATTGATCATTTCTTCAGAATTCGTTTTTTTAATTTTTGAAAAGCTCAAAATACCATCAGTAGCAATGGAAACATCATCCAGACAATCAAAAAATAATTTCTGAGACTGACGGGGATACCATTCTTCAAAGTCTTCATAAAGATGATAAGCTAAATAATCCGGTCTATTATTACGGTCAAATTCTGTGATATTTCCATTGATACAGACAACTCCGTCACCAATGGTTAGGATGAATCCTTCGTCCTTTGTGATGTCGTAAACCAGGATTATGAGAGTAGATAACAACTCTTTTTCGTCCAGCATCAGATGATTTTTTACAAATTTGAGTTCATTGAATAAACCTTTTATGATTTTTTTGAGCTCTTCTTCCAGACTCTGCTGGCTGCCTTTTTCATATAAAGCCTTGTAACCGTTTTCAATAATGATTTTACGTAAAATCTTTCCAGTAAGTGTTGACGCAAAATGACTGTCCATAGCTGTAGAGCATCCATCCATCACAGCACACAAAATCTTATCAGAACTGATTTTTTTGATGAGAAGATCATCTTCACAATGATTAATATGATAATCTCCGATTTGTAGAGTAGAATATAAATTCATTACATGCTAAAATAGATTTATTTTTTTAAATGTAACCTTATTTCATCCTCATTATAGGTATAAAAATAGCAACAAGTGATCACACGTCTCATGAAATCACTTGTTGCCGGTGTTGAGAAAGCAGTTTTGCTTTGGTTATTAAATATCGTATTCTATTTCTCCCACATAATGCAGTGAAAAATCATCATTTTCTACAGAAACCGGATTAGGAATGACAAATCTTGTGGCGAAAATAATAGCATTTACGGGCGTATCCAGACTGAGTTCGTTTAATTTATTTTCCAGAGCCGGAAGCCATTGGTCAGCATAAGAATACTCTGCAAACTTATCATAAAGACTAAGGCTTTCATCCTCAAAGCCATATTCTATAAAATCATCATCAAACCATTTGATGTTCTGTGATTCTGCAAACCTGGAAACATACTGATCATCAGTTTCTTCCTCTATATAATAATTTTCATCCTCTTCTACAAAGTTGTAAAAATCTTCTTCCTTCTTGAAATATCCTAACCAGAAGTGTGAAATTTCTTTATCCATAATTGTATATAAGTATTATTTTTTTTGATTTTTTTTAAGTGACATTTTTCTGCGTTGATGAATATCCCTTTTATACAAGAAAATTTCCGCAATTAAAATGTAACATTACAAAAGTTTTTCGTGAAACAAATTTTTGGGGCAGCAACGCAAAATCTCCTCAGCAAAGATAGTTCCTTAATAGGATTTATTGTAAATTTATTCTCTGTTTAAATTATAAAAGATGGATTTTCTTCAGGACCATTATATTATTAAAAATGAATTGCTGCTGATCCTTATTTCAGTTATTCTGGGACTGTTTATTGGTGCTGAACGTGAATACCGTAATAAGTCGGCCGGTCTCAGGACCTTTATTCTCGTGTGCTTCGGTGCCTGTCTGTTTACCATACTTTCTATAAAAATAGGCGTGGAAAATCCGGATCGTCTTGCCGCCAATATCATTACAGGAATCGGATTTCTGGGCGCAGGAGTCATTTTCAAAGGCGATAATAAAATTGAAGGAATTACCACAGCAACCACTATCTGGGCAACTGCTTCTATTGGAATGGCTGTAGGTTCCGGCTATGTTTATATTGCATTGTTGGGAACTACGTTGGTATTACTTATTTTAAGCGCTCTGACTTATCTCCAGAATTTTATTGATAATTATAATAAAGTAAGGGAATACAAAATTGCCGTAACAGACTCGCAGGATATTAAATATTGTGAAAATATATTTAAAGAAAATCATTTAAGATATCAGATGCTTAAACAGCAATATTCCCAGGAAAGCTTTACCGTTATATGGAGGCTTACCGGGAAAAATAGTCATCATGAGGAAGTCATCAGCCGTCTGGTGGATGATCCGAAAATTAAAGCGTATCAGTTTTAGACCGTAAAAGAGCAAAAAAATAAAGGCCGAAGCCTTTATTTTTATTTTTTCTTAAATACATAAAGATCTTTGTTAGGGCCATCGATCTCTTTTCCTTCCATATCCAGTTGGATCAACATATTCTCACCCACTTTATATTTATATTGGGCTGTTTTCCCTTTTAAAGTAATCATGCTTCCTGTAGCATCCCATTCAAAAGAACCTTTATCCTGATTTTTTGAATTTCTCTCAAGATATTCCTCCGTAATACTGAATGTTTTATCATCATTCAATGTTAAAGATGTCTTTATTCCCGGACAGTCTGCACAAGGAACTGTTGCTTCATAAGTTCCGGCCCAGTCCAGAGCATTTTCAGACGTATCACCAGCAGCTGTAGGAGTAGCTTTAGTGATGCTGTCTGCAGCAACAGGTTGTACAGCCGTAGCAGAATCTGTAGTCGCTGTTGTTTCAGTGGTTTCTTTTTTAGAACATGAAGCAAGGAACAGAGCTGATGCCATTCCCAACATGAGCATTTTAGTTTTCATCATAATAATTAATTTAAGGATGTTTTTAACAATAAAGTTACTTCCAATCAACAAAAATTGAGCCAGAAGAATATTGAACAGCAGATTGAGCAATGGTGAATAGTCAATTCGCTTCGCTTGTTAATTTTTAATGAATTTACTTACTGTTTGATTATAAAAATTCACTATTCACTTGCGAAGCAAGATTCACTATTGACCATCTCTATTTTCAAAAACGAACTCTTAGTAACTTTTCCGCCCGTTTTATAAAGCCTGTTCATATTTTTCTTTGTAAATTGGGGCAAAATTTTGATTATGACAAAAAAGATACTTTTATCTGTATTTCTTTTGCCAGCTGCAATGGCATTTGCGCAACAATATGGAGGAATGTGGATTCCTACAGAGCTGAATGAAAAGGAAATGAAGGATTTAGGAATGAAGATTTCTGCAAAAGATATTTTCAATCCTCAGAAACCAAGCATTAAAGATGCGGTTGTACAGTTTAACGGCGGATGTACTGCAGAAATTATTTCGCCTAAAGGATTGCTTTTAACGAACCATCACTGTGGTTTTGGGCAAATTCAGGCACACTCTACCGTTCAGAATGATCTTCTTTCAAACGGATTCTGGGCAAAAAATACAGAAGGTGAACTTCCTAACCCGGGAGTAAAAGTAGATTTTATTGTAGATATAAAAGAAGTTACTGATCCTATTTTAGAAGGTACGGACAATCTTACAGAACCTGAACTTACTAAAAAGATCAACAACAATATTGAGGTGTATAAAAACTCTCAGAAAATTGAATCTTACCAGTCGATCATGGTAAAACCAATGTATTATGGAAACAAATACTATGCTTATACCATCGAAACGTATAAAGATATCCGTCTTGTAGGAGCTCCTCCTCAAAGCATCGGTAAATTCGGAAGCGACACAGACAACTGGGTTTGGCCGAGACACACCGGAGATTTCTCGATGTTCAGAATTTATGCAGACAAGAACAACAAACCTGCAGAATATTCAAAAGACAATGTACCATACGTTCCAAAGCACTATTTACCGGTTTCTATCAAAGATAAAAACGAGAACGATTTTACTTTTGTTTTCGGATTCCCGGGAAGAACTACAGAATACCTTCCTGCAATCGCTGTAGAGAAGATCATGAAAGATATTGACCCTGCAAGAATTGCGGTACGTGATGTGGCTCTGAAAACGTTGGACGAAAAAATGCGTGTTGATAATGAAACCCGTATCAAATATGCGTCAAAATATGCTTCAGTAGCCAACTACTGGAAAAAATGGATCGGTGAAGTAGAGGGATTGAAAAAATCCAATGCTGTAGAAAAGAAAGTAATGTATGAAGGTTCTTTGGTCGCTAAAAATCCTGAGATCAAAAATACTTTGGATCAGCTGAATAAACTGTACAACGATCAGGCTCCTTATGCATTAAACAATGCTTACTATACAGAAGTAATCAAAAATGCGGAGACTTTGAAGCTAGCTGGTGATTATTATGACTTCGTTGCGTCTGTAGAAGCAGGAAGAATGGATGAAAAGGAACTTTCAAAGTTAAAAACAAAATTAATTTCTTTCTATAAAGATTACAGTGCAGAGCTTGATGCAAAAGTAACTGCAAAACTATTGGCTTTATACGTTAACAAAACTGCACCTCAGTTTTTACCGGCAGGATTCAGCAAATATAAAGATGAGAACGCTAATATTCCTGTTGTAGAAGATATGTCTAAAAACTCTGTCATTACAGGAAGAACTGCTGTAAACGGAGGAACTTTAACTGCTGATATTGATAAAGCATTTTCTAATCAGGATAAACTGATCAGAACTTTAAAGAAAGATCCTATTTATCAATTATATGTTTCGATGAAAGAAACCTATATGAAAACTGCAGATCCGCAATACACTTCAATGCAGGCAAAGATTGATGCTTTGCAGAAAAAGTTCATGGCCCAGCAGATGCAGACGGATAAAGACAGAAAATTCTTCCCGGATGCCAACTCAACACTTCGTGTAACTTACGGTAAAGTAAAAGGTTCCACTCCTAGAGATGCTGTTTCTTACGGGTACCAGACTCACCTTGCAGGAGTAATGGAAAAGTATGTTCCCGGAGATTATGAATTTGATGTTCCAAAGAAACTGATTGATCTTTACAACAAAAAAGATTTCGGAATCTATAAAGATAAAACAGGTGATGTTCCTGTAGGATTCACTGCTACCAACCATACAACCGGAGGAAACTCAGGAAGCCCGGCTCTTGATGCCAACGGAAACCTTGTCGGATTGAATTTCGACAGACAGTGGGAAGGAACAATGAGTGACATCAATTATGACCCGCGTTTCAGCAGAAACATCATGGTAGATACAAAATATATTCTTTTCATTATCGATAAGTTCGCAGACTCAAAGTGGATTGTTGATGAAATGAAGATCATAAAATAATTTTAAAAGTTATACCTTTAAGAATCTATTTGAATTTAATTTTGAATAGATTCTTTTTTATTTACAATAGGATGAAAGAAAGGATCATCAATGTTTTGGCAGCTTTTGAAACTGGGAATATCGGAAAATCATTTCCGCTGGATTACTGTCTGCCTCTTTATCACAGTGTTTCCGACAAAGAACTTCCTCATTTAAAACATGTGATCCGTTATAAGACTACTCAGCAGTTTGAAGACGATCTGGACCATATGGCCAGTAATTTTCAGTTTGTGAACTGGCAGGAGTTTAAGGATTACAGGGCCGGAAGCTTTAAACCTTCAAAAAAAATTGCCCTTTTAACTTTTGATGATGGTTTCAGAGAGTTTTACGATATTGCGGCTCCCATTCTGGAACGAAAAGGAATATATGCCTGTAATTTTATCAATCCGGCTTTCATAGACAATAAAGAGATGATGTTCAGATGCAAAGCGAGCCTTCTTGCCGATGCTGCTGAAAAAATAAAAACCATAGATCCCGAAATTTATTTTATCCTGTCATTGAAAAATATGGATAGAAGGGTTTTACAAAAGAAAATTTTATCCATAAATTATCAGGAAAAAGATATTCTGGATCTGCTTGGTGAAAAACTTGAGGTAGATTTTAAAGCCTATTCAAAACAGTACCAACCTTATTTAAGTACGGATCAATTAAAAGGACTTACCCGTAAAGGTTTCGGAATTTCTTCGCACAGCTGGGATCATCCCAAATATGGCGATTTGTCTTTGAAAGAACAGATGACAACAACCGACAGAACCTTTGCCTATTTAAAAGAAAATGGTTTTTTGTACGAAAGTTTTGCATTCCCTTTTACCGATTTTGAAGTAAAGAAAGATTTTTTTGATGAACTTTATAAAAATGAAGAGATCTACTGCAGCTTTGGGTGTGCCGGTATAAAACAGGACAGTGTGAAGAGAAATTTTCAAAGAATTCCAATGGAAATGGGAGAGAGCGGAGCACAGATATTGAAAAAAGAAACAGCTTACTTCAGATTGAAAAGCCTGATAAATAAAAATACGATTGTGAGAAAATGATAACGCTGAAAACATTCAATAGAAATGAACTGGAAGATTTTATATCCTCCGGAGCTTTCCGGCAGTATGATTTTCTTCCGGTTACCAGACACCGTGCGCTGTCTCATATTCAGAATCCAAAAGCAGCAGACGAAGATACACTTCTTATTCTTGCTTTTTATGAAGAAAAACTGATCGGTTATGTGGGATGTTTTCCGGATTGTTTTATCATTGATGGAAAAGAAATCCGCTATGCCTGGCTCAGTACCCTGTATGTAAACCCGGAATACAGAAAAAAAAGACCGGCGAAAGCATTGCTGAAAAAAGTTTTTGAAGAATACGAAGGCCGGATTGCCATTACAGAATTTACCAAAGAAGCAGAAGCACTCTACAATATTATGGGTGTTTTTGAATATGTCTTTCCCAAAGAAGGCAAACGCTACTACTTCAGAACCGATGCTGCTAAAATGATTCCTGAAAAGAAACCGGGAACACAACCGTTGAAACCTCTTTTTCAAATTCTGGATGCCGCTGCCAATGGAGTGATCTCAATAAAGAACCTGGCCGCACCAAAACCAGATTTTAAATATGAAATTCTGGATCACATCGACAAAGAAAGTGCAGATTTTATGAACAGGTTTCCCGGGATGCGCAATGCAGACGAAATCAATTCTTTTATAGAAAATCCCTGGGTTTTGGAAGGCAAAAAAGATGAAAAATACCTGTTTTCAAGTTTTGCTGACAGCTTTAAATATTTCTGGATAAAAATTTTAAATAAAAATAATAAGATTACATCCTGTTTTCTATTACAGCTTCGTGATGGCTATCTTAAAATACCTTACCTTTTTACGGACGGTAATTTCGATGAGGTTATCCGGTTTTTACAGTATTTCATTGTTACCCATAAAGTAAAAGGCTTTACTTCTTACCAAACCGCACTGAACAGCGAAATACAACAGTCAAAAGTATTTTCCCCTATCTATGAACGTGATTTTAAAAGGGACTACCTGTTTCATAAAAATCTTTTGGAATTGCTTCCCGGTCATTTTAACCCAAACTATCAGGATGGTGACGGAGATTGTATGATGACGTAATAGATTGATAAATGATGAATTATCATTCATCACTTATAAAAAAACAAACCGCCCAATAGAATGATCAGGCGGTTTGTTTTTAATGTCCGAAAATATCTTTCAGACTTACTTCTTTAAATATTCCCATTTTGTTGACAGCTTTCATATCAAGATTCTCTTTTTTGCCGATAATAGCGGTGTTAAAATGTATTGATTTGACTTCTGTCTGATAAAAATGTTTGATATCCTCAAATGCCAGCTGCCGGATCTGTTCGTAAATATCTTTTCTGAAATCATGATAGATATTTAATTTCTGTAGTCTTAAGGTATTGAAGAATATATTGTTTCGGGTAACCCTTGTTGAAGCAATCTGTTTCAAAGCTGCATTTCTGGCATTCTCAAACTGAATAGGGACTTCCGGAAGCTCGTTCATCAGTTCATTCAGGGTATCCACCGCGATCATCAGCTTGTCAGGCTGGGTTCCGATATAAGTCGTTACATAATCAGGATGGTTCAGCTCAGAATTTGCCGCGTAAGATACATAGGCAGAGTAGGCAAGGCTTTTACTTTCCCGCATCTCCTGGAAAACAATAGAAGATAATCCTCTTCCGAAATATTCATTGAAAACATTGATCTTTCCGAAATGAAGCGGGTTCACCTCGTTTCCTTTACCAATCTTGCTCATTTCCATCTGAACCATATCATAGTTGATGAAATACACGTTTCCTCCGGTTGCCGGTTCCGGATACAGTTTGGCTTCCGGTATCTGAAGGCTTTCAGGTTCTATGTACTCACCAATGTATTTTGTAAAGGTTTCAAAATTTTTACCATAGAAAAATACCTGATAAGGATATTGGAAAAGCTTTTTCATTCTGTCTGTAAAAACTTCAGCACTGCTGTTTTCAAGCTCTTCCTTAGAAATAACATCCGTAAAACGTGAGTTGCTGCCCAGCTTTGTATAATTGTTCAGGGCTGTTATAATCCGGTTTTTATCTTTCTTCATGGCCTGACGGTTTTCCAGTACTGTTCCCACAAACTGATTATAGATTTCCTGATCAGGCTGCACATCGCGCATCCAATGCTGAAGAAGGGCAATTCCTTTTTCTATATTTTCTTCCAGTCCGCTCAGCGAGATGGTCAGCTGATTGTTCGTTGTTTTAAAATCATTGCTGATTCCGATTTTGAAAAATTCCTTTTTTAAATCCTCCGGTGAAAGGGTATCAGTTCCCAAATACTGAAGAAGCTGAGTTGAAACCCCTAAATCTCTGTCATGATCACTTCCAAAAGAGAAAATAAAATGTACCTGAGCAATATCGTTGTATTTATTCTTTACGAAACTTAATTTCTTTCCGTTAAGCTGATCTGTAACGATTTCTTTTTGATAATCAATAAATTCAGGCTTGATATCCTCAGTTTTATCCGCTAAAATCTCTTTCAGAAACTCTGACTGCGTATCACGGTTGATCTTAACAGGAGTGATTCCTGGATTTTCAACCCTGATCAGTTTGTCGTTTACCCCTTTTTCTTTATTCACAACCACATAGTTTTCCTTGAAAAACTCATTGGCAAAATTCACTACGTCATCTTTGGTGAAAGAAGCATACTCATCCATTTCATTCAGTTCCTCTTCCCAGGTTCTTCCTTTTATATAAGAATCGTAAAGATTGGTGGCAAGACCTTCGGCGGTTTCAAGACCTTTCATTCTCTGCAGTTTGAAATCATTGATGATAGCTGGCAGCATCCAGTCCGGAAAATCTCCTTTCTTGATCAGTTCAATTTCATCCAGTACCATATTCTTTGCTTCCTCGAGAGTCTGTGTTTCCTTAGGAACCGCAACAATAGAAAAATATCCATATTGTTTTAACCCTACAGAAAAAGCCTGAGCCCAAAGCATCTTCTGAGTCTGATTAATATGTAGATCCAATAATCCGGCTTCCCCTCGGTTGCTGAGAATATTGGCAACTATATCAGCCAGCATTGCTTCTCTTGTTCCATAGCTATCCGTTCTCCATGCAAGCTGAGTACGTGGAGTAGTAGGGCTTTTTACCGTTCTGACTACAATTTCTGTAATAGGCTGTTCAGTAATGGCTGTCTTTTTAGGAAGCTCCTTATAAGGTAGAGTCCCGAAATATTGATCGATTAATTGGATTGTCTCATCGAAGTCAAGATCCCCGACTAGTACCATAGCATAATTATTAGGAACATAATATTCATCAAAATACTTATGAATAGCCTTCATCGATGGATTTTTCAGGTGTTCCGGTTTTCCCAGTGTCGTTTGCTGTCCATTAGGATGAGTCGGGAAAAGAGCATCCATCAGTTCGTAGCTCACAAGTCTTGTGTCATTGTCCTGCGCTCTGTTGAACTCTTCATACACGGATTCCAGCTCAGTATGGAAAAGACGAAGTACAATTTCAGAGAACCTTTCCTTCTCTATTTTCAGCCATTTTTCAAGTTCGTTATTCGGAATATTGTTTTTGTAAACCGTTTCATCAAACCAGGTATGCGCATTGGTACCACTGGCTCCCAGAGAAGAAATCGCTTTATCATATTCATTGGCAATGGCATATTGGCTGGCTTCCTGGGAAACTTCATCGATCTTCTTGTAGATTTCCCTTTTCTTTTCAGGATTCTGTTCCGCTTTATGTTCTTCATATAAAGCCGAGATCTGATCAAGAAGTTCTTTTTCCTTTTCCCAGTTCTGGGTTCCGATTTTTGAAGTCCCTTTAAACATCATATGCTCAAGATAATGAGCCAGCCCCGTATTATCAGCAGGATCATTATTGCTTCCTGTTCTTACCGGAATGAAGGTCTGTATTCTTGGAGCATCAAAATTCTGAGCAAGAAAAACCTTTAATCCATTGTTCAAAGTATAGATTCTGACGTTATTTTCGTCATGGGTTACCGTAATATATTCGTATTGGTTTTTATCCGTATGTACCGTTTCCGTATATTTTCTGTCTGTCATATAAAACTCATTTCATTCCTTAGAAACCGGAATGGACTACAAATGTAAGGATTCAAAAAAAATGTTGATCTTTTTTTATCATTATTACATCTATTGCTGCAGTTGAAAAAGTGAATTATAAGCAAGAAACAGCTATGCAGAAGAGAAGAAGCTTTTTAATTCCTCATCCCAAACCCTCAAACTTTTTCACTCTCCAACACTCCAACACTCCAACCCTCCAACACTCGAACTTTATTAGGAGCTATTTCCTGCTATCCATTCATACTCCTCGCGCCCTCGCACTCCAACGCTGTCACCCTGATCGAAGCCGAAGGGCCCCACACCTAAAACCCACCACCCTCCAACCCAAGCTGCGGGGTAACCATTGCTATCAGGGCTAGGGTAGGAGTCGCGAATGATAAGTGATGAATGATAAATGATGAGGTTCGGGTTATTGTGTTGCGAGTTTCGGGTTTCGGGTTTCCAGTTAGAAA